>JAIXWH010000107.1 GCA_027484165.1 Chitinophagaceae bacterium
ATTTAATGCTAAAATAATTAGCTCAAAAATACTAATATTAATAGCTACATAGTTGTATTTTTAATAATTAGTTTTCAACAACCCGTCAAAATAATTGTGAAAAAAAAGAGTTAGAATTAGTAGATCAAATTGTATTAATGTCCTCCTCCAACATCTTCAAACTCATTCCATTTAGGACTACTAAATATTATTTTAGAAAACAAGAATCATTTCTTTTAAATGCACAATTCTGTTGCGTATTTAGAGTCCTCTATTTTATATTATATTTGTAATATGAGTTCGTTAGTTCAAAATAAACCTGAATTACTAAGTCTTTTATTCCAAAATAGAGAGACCATCAAATCTTTTGGTATAAAAGAACTTGGTTTATTTGGCTCTTTTGTCACCAACAAGAACATAAATAAGGATAGTGATATTGATTTATTGATTGATTTTTTACCACATCAGAAAAACTACGATAATTTTATTGGATTGGCGTTCTATCTAGAAGAACTTACAGGTAGAAAAATTGAATTGGTTACCCGGGAATCTTTAAGTCCCTATATTGGTCCACATATTTTAAAGCAGGTAGAACATGTCGGTATCTAATATTGAATTGATAAAACACATCTTTGACGAATGTGAGTTTATTTATACTCATACCAACGGGAAAAATTCTGACCAAGTTTTTATTGATAAAGTTTTAGTAAAAGCCCTAGAAAGAAGTATAGAAATTATTGGAGAAGCTGCCAATAAAATTGACGATGAATTTAAGAAAGATTATCCTCATATAGAATGGAGAAAAATGGCAGCGACAAGAAATCAGTTCATCCATCATTATTTTGGAATAGATTATGACATTTTCTGGGATATTATTGAAAATAAAATTCCTGATTTACACCATTTTGTAAAAGAGATTTTAAAGGGGCACTCCTCAAAGTAAGCAATTTGAAATATCACTTAAATCCTCCTCCAACATCTTCGAACTCATTCCATTTAGGACTACTAGATACAAGTTCAGACGATGCTCTTTGTGCATGTCTGGATGCAGATCGAAGCAACTCTATTCGATTCTTGCTGAAACTTCTAACGTCCATTCATTTTTTGCTTTCTTTTGATCGGAGACTAAAAGAAAAGTGTCCGTCTTGCTGAACATTTCTCCTAGACTAAAATATAAATTTCTCAGGAAATTTGCTTAATGAAGTAACTAAAAAACACCTTGAAGTTCTTGTAATGGATTTAGTAGAAAGTCCTTTAATTTATTTCTCGTATTTCCATTAATTCAACATTACTACCTATCAGTGCTCCAAAATCTGTACGACTTAATATTAATGATATTTTTATAGGGTAGTGATTAGCAAGTTTTACGATAATATTCCAATCGTCTTTTTTTTCGAATATTACATTTTCTCTTCCAAAGATGCTAACCATCTTGTTCTCTAATTCTTTTAATTTATTATATGCTAGTTTAAAGTCAGACTTTCCACCACTGATATGAGTTCTGTAAATGGAGTGAATATTTTCAGTTGCGACATCAATATAAATGGCATTAAAACCTGTAACTGACCTATATTTCAATCCTTTTGAATTAATCTTTAACAAGTGTTTTCCGCCACTAGCACCATAATCGGTAAAACTTCTCCAAATATAATTTGGTACTTTATCTATAACATCCTTTAAATTAATCCCTGGATTCAAACCATAAACAAAAGGGAAAGCTTGAATTTGCTTCAGTTTCTCTTCTTTTAAGCTTTCTGCTTTTTTTCTTTCTTCAATTTCTTTTAATTTTTGTACCCGTTTTTTTGAAGCTATATTGTATTCCTCTTCACTTTTTGGATAGTTATTCAAGGTTTTAGAATATGAGTAGACATCTCTGTAACGATCTTCTACATCTGAATTCTCAGCATATTTTTCTAAAAAGAACTTACAATAGCTCCTTAGCGACTGTATTGTTTTGAAATCTGGATTACCAGATTCTTTCAAAGAAAATATTTTTAAATACAAAGTTTTGGGAGAGGTTCCTTTGTATATTTTTTCTACCTCTTCAATCAATTGTAGTGCTGTTTTATAGTCCTTATTTTGATAAGCTTGTTCAGCCTCCTCATACTTTATTTTGGCAAGCATGGGTTGTGCTGCGGATGAGGTGTATAAAAATCCTAAAATAAGAAATAGAATCAATCTTAAAAATGTATTCATTGGTATTAATTTTTTATAGGATTGCCAAAGAAGTCTACTTTATCTTTTGGATTGGTCTTATTGCTCTTTTCAATTTGTTGACCATTTTTTATGGGGTTCCCAAAGAAGTCTACTTTGTCATTTGACTGTGTATTGTTCCTGTTTTCCTTATCAGAACTCTTATTGACAGGATTCCCCAAAAAGTCCGAATTGGGTTGTTCATTATTTGCAATAGTACTGTTTTTTAAGGGTCTTCCTTTGAATGTGAATGTTTGCACATTCATACCAGATTGCTTTGCCATTCTGGTAAAGGATTCATACATTTCATTAATCTTATTTTCATCTGCAAAATATCCAAACAAGGTGATTTCTTGCTCGTTGAAAACTTTTTTTAAATCATTGCTTATGCTGTTTTGAAAAGGCCAAGTATCATCGTTGGTTTTGGTAATCGGAAAAACATTTGTGATTTTAATGTTCGGTTTTTCATTTGAAATTTGATCGGTGTTGAATGAATACGAAAAGAGATAAACAACTCTTGATGCTACCCGATGCGAAGAAAGAGGTAATCCACCATTTGAAAAAGTTGTAAATAGTTTTCTCCTCAAATTGATCATATTTTCTTTTTGTTCCACTCTCATTTTTTTTAATGCTTCTTCTCTAGCTTCTTTCAATTCACGACGTGCTTTTTCCGCTTCCTTTTCTGCGGAAATGCTGTTAAACACATTGCCTAAACCAACAACCGCCTCACCCATCGCTCTGCCTGTAGCATCCGCATCCCTGAATTGATATTCATAATTGCTTTGAAGTTTTTGATTCTGTGCCGAAGCAAGTCTTTCAGAAGATCCGGATAGACTTCCCATTTTTGCTTTAAAATCATTTTCTAATTCTTCAACAGATTCATATCGATTTTTAAGTTTTGATGAACTTTGCATCTCATTTTTAATATTGCCAACTTCTTTTGCAGCATAGTAATTTGCCATCATTAAATTGCCATCGCGTTCAATTCGCGCATGAGATTTCTGAGTTTCTTCAAAAAACCTATCTGAAGATTGTTGTATCGATTGTTTTACACTGTCTGCAAAACGCTTGTCATTGTTTTTCTTAGTTTGTTCCGATTGTATTTTATTTTCTTGTATAGCAGCTCTTCCTGCATCATATTCCTCCTTGGTAATTTTTTTAAATGAATTCTTATCTATTTTTTGATAGTAATTCCCTGATTGATCCTTAAAGAAAGTAGAAACGCCATCAAGACTAATATTGCTGTTTTTAATTACCTTATCTGACTTGTTTGCAGAGGCTTGTGCATTCGTCGATTTATCCTGATAGGCACTTTTGTTTGCCGGATTTTCTTTTTTACCTCTATTTGAAGAGGAGGCGGAATTCCCTGTGTAATTATTTTTCTCACCTTCTTGTTTCGTATTATTGTTCTGAGATCTTGTAGCTTGATTTTTAGTATTATTTTGATTATTTCCAGCATTAGTTTCTGACTCGGTCTTTTTTATATCACTGTTTTTGGATTGCTCATTCGACTTTTCCAAATTCCTGATTTTATCTTCAATTTGCCTTGTTCCTGTGAAAGCGATATAGGTAACCTCAGGAAAAAAAATACTGATTTTATTTGCATCGATATTCGTGTTATCAAATTCAAGAAAAAAGTATTCGCCGCGAGGAACTTCTAGAGTCTTCGATTTTCCATAGCCCATCACTGTTACTTTGAATTTCGTAAAATCACGGTCAACTCGAATCCCGTTAAATGATTCTTTGCCCAAATGCTGATTGCCATAGTATTTATTGTTGTATTGATACATGAATTTAAAGGGCGGATCGCTGTTTTCTGCAATACCAGCAACAAAGTCAAAACTGACTCTCACCGTTGCTTTTTTTTCCCACCTTGTGATTTTTACCCTGGCATTCATCATGAAATAGGTTTCCTTAAGCCCATTTTTTCCTAAAGGCAAAATATAATCTACAGGTCTTTTATCAATATCTGCATAGTTAGCAGGATTTTGAGCTTTAGCAATAAAGCAGGATAAAAACACCAAAATGAAATTAGAAATAAATCTCATAGATATCGAAATTAAAAGATTAAATTTAAACTACAAAGTAGATTTGATTTAAAAAAGAACAATGATTATTTCAATAATCAACTTGGAATTATATTAGAAGATTTACATGATGAAAATGTGCTAACCAATAATGGAGTTCTCTTTTTTATTGACACTATTTTTTATAACAATGAAAATTTCTTTAGTGAATATTAAATTTATTGTTTCAAGAACATTTATCCCCAATATTTTAGAACTCATTCCATTTAGGACTACTAGGCAGAATGTAGAACAGAAGAATACAAAGTGATTATAAAAGATGGCGTCTTATAACTTTCTAATTTTCCGGATATTGAATTGAAACCTGATTTCTAATTGTCTTGGCTTTTTCTATCAATTCGTTCATGTTGATGTTCACATCATCGTAAATCAATACCACTCCCATTCTTCGAAATGGTCGGGTGGTTGGCTTACCAAATAAACGTACATCCGTATGATCAGTTGTTAACAAAGTTGAAATTCCTTCAAATGCATATTCTGTTGCAGATTTATTTGCTAAAATCACTGCACTTACACCTGCTCTTTCCAATGTTATTTTTGGTATGGGTAGTCCTAAAATTGCGCGAGCATGCAATTCAAATTCCGATAAGTTTTGTGTGCCTGCCAAGGTAACCATACCGGTATCGTGTGGCCTTGGACTTAACTCAGAAAAATAAACCCCCTCCTCTGAAAGAAAAAACTCCACACCCCAAATACCTGCTCCTGTCAAAGCCGAGGTAACTTTTTTCGCCATCGTACATGCTTCAGCATAATGCTCCGCCGATATCAAACAAGGTTGCCAACTCTCTTGATAATCTCCACGTTCCTGTCGATGTCCAATAGCCGGACAAAATAACGTGTCACCATTTTTTTGGGTAACAGTTAGCAAAGTGATTTCTGTGTGAAATGTGATAAAGGCTTCGATAATTACTTCTTGTATATCGCCTCTCGAATTTTCAATCGCATATTCCCAAACCGATTTCATCTGTTCCCTATCTTTCAATACAGACTGACCCTTGCCGGATGATGACATCAATGGCTTCACAACACATGGTGTACCGATAGTTTCAACTGCATCGCAAAATTGTTCAAATGTAATCGCATAAGCATATTTTGCTGTTCTTAATCCCAACTCCCTACTAGCCAAATCTCTGATCAATTTCCTATTCATGGTAAAATTTGCAGCTTTGGCGCTTGGCACTACTTGAATCCCGCGTTCTTCATATGCATATAAACGTTCCGTTCTTATGGCTTCAATTTCGGGTACAATTAAATCCGGGCGATGTTTCTCTACAATTGCATCAAGTGCAGTTCCATCCAACATGTCAATCACTTCAAAGCCATCTGCAACCTGCATTGCCGGCGCATTTGCATAGTTGTCTACAGCAATTATAGTTTGCCCCAATCGTTGCAATGAAATCACCAGTTCTTTTCCTAATTCGCCACTACCCAACAAAAGTATTTTCTTTTTCATTTTATTGAATTTTATATGTTCAATATAGTTGCACAAACCTAACAAAACAATTGCATCAAATTGAGCCTAATCTTTATGATTTTTTAATTTTCAAACAAACGTTCTATCGGTGTTATTAAAATGAATCCGATTACTATTTTAACTGATGATTAATAATGTGGAAATAGTGATTATTTGAAAGAGATGCTAAGGTTAAAGGGACATGTTGAATAATGAGGTTTTCTAACTTTGTGATTATTGTGAAGTTATTTTAATAATCTTAGATTTGGCGGTACTACAACCCAATCCGCCATAAGCTGATTGGGAGTTTAAAAGGTTTAATGTTTAATAGGTTCAGATTTTTAAAAAGTCTAAGTAGAACTATTTCAGTAGAAGAAGATTGCCACTTTGTTTTCTTCGGGAGCCATTAAAGGTGTATGTTGCAAACCACACAAAGTTGCCTGCTTCTAATTTTTTATTTCTAAACGTTCCTTTCCATTTTTCTGATGGGTTGTATGAAATAAAAACAGGTTTCCCCAATCTATTATAAATAAATAATTCATATTTATAGATGAGACTTAATGTGCCTATGGCGCCCCAATCATCATTTAGTCCATCATTATCGGGAGTAAATGCATTTGGGAAAACAATATCATTACACTCATCGAAAACAGTTAAAACTAGTGTAGCAATTGAATCACATCCCGCAGCATTTGTTGTGTTATATTGATAATTTCCACTTTGAATAAAAGTCTGGTTATTCCAGCGATAAGGTAATTCATTGGCACAAACTTTAACCAGAGTTGTGCTTGTTGAATTGTTTTTCACATTTAAAATTAGTTTTGCGATGGAGTCGCATCCATTACTAGCGGTAAATACAGCATCATACATTCCCGAACTGTTATAATTGTTTCCGTTCCATAAAACTGGGAGGTCCGAGATACATTTATTCATTCTTGTAATCGAGGTGTCGTTATGGTTAATCGTTAGGTGAAGGGTTACAATACTGTCGCAACCTTTAACATTTTTAAAAACATGTGTTGGGGTTCCGGTGCTTAAATAATTGATACCATACCAAACAAAATTTCCACAAGCAACAGCTACAGTATCACCTGTGTTAGAAGTATTAATGGTAAGATGTAAGGTGTCTGCCGAACTGCACCCGCTTCCGTTAGTGTAATTATAAATATAGATACCGCTTGTATTATAGTTTGTGCCATGCCATACATAATTATTACATGCAACTTGATTTTCGGCATTGAAGGTACCCTTGTTAATAGTAAGATATAATGTGTCGGATGAAATGCATCCACCTAAGTTGGTATAACTGTAAATATAAGTGCCGCTTATATTGTAGGAGGTTCCACGCCACACATAATTTTCACAGGAGGATTGGGTAGATGAAGTATAATTACCATTGTCTATGGTTAGATGTAAGGTATCTGCAGAGTTACATCCGTTTACGTTAGTATAGGTATAGATATACGTACCGCTTGTATTATATGTAGTTCCATTCCATACAAAACTTCCGCAAGTAGATTGAGTAATAGCACTATAAGTGCCATTATTAATAGTGAGATATAAAGTGTCTTCCGAACTACATCCGCTCCCATTATTGTAACTATAGAGATAAATACCACTTGAGCTATAGGTAGTACCATGCCATACATAGAATTCACAAGAAGTTTGTGATTCGGAATTACGAGTGCTATTACTTATGGTAAGATGTAAGGTATCAGTAGAGTTACATCCGTTACTGTTAATATAGTTGTAGATATACGTACCGCTTGTATTATATGTTGTACCATACCATACAAAACTTCCGCAAGATGACTGGGTCAGAGAGTTATATGTTCCTGTATAAATTGTAAGATGTAAGGTATCTGCAGAGTTACATCCGTTACTGTTAGTATAGTTGTAGATATAAGTACCGCTTGTATTATATGTTGTACCATACCATACAAAACTTCCGCAAGTAGATTGAGTAACAGCACTATAAGTGCCGTTGTTAATGGTGAGACGTAAGGTATCTGCAGAGATACATCCGCTACTGTTAATATAGTTGTAGATATAAGTGCCGCTTGTATTATATGTTGTACCATGCCATACAAAACTTCCACAAGTAGATTGAGTAACAGCACTATAAGTGCCGTTGTTAATGGTGAGACGCAGACGAACTACTGAATCACAATTTGCTACATTAGTTGTAGTATAGGTGGGTGTGTTAGTAGAACTTGTGTAAGTTATTCCATGCCAGGTAAAACTGGAACAGGCTGTAACAGTTGTATCCACTGTTGTGGGATTATTGATGGTTAGACGAAGCGTTACGATACTATCGTTACCTGTCACACCCGTTGTGGTGTAAGTAGGTGTGTTTGTAGAAGCAGTGTAAGTTATTCCATACCAGGTAAAGCTTGAACAGGCAGTTACTGTTGTGTCTCCCCTTGACTGAAAACTGATATTACTGCAACCATTATTAAGGTAAAGAGTATATCCGTTATTCCAAAAAACGATATTTCCATCTACATTTGTAGCCCAGTTTCCGGCAGCAGTGTAAGTCCTAACAGGAGCATTACTACCACTGCAACTTGTACTTCCATTGTAAGTGACCTGAAGATATCTTGGAGTGGATGGCGAATTTCCTAAAGTTCCATTTGCGCTCCAGTTGCTATTAGTACCCCCTGCGGCATTCGTTTTGATAAATACAACATAGATAGGTGAAGTCCCATTACATAGAGAGGTAACATTATAGTTTTGGTCGAAAGAAGCAGGAATGAACATAACGGTACTTCCGGCGGGTATTGATGTTGAGGGGGAGGTGACCTGAATTACGGGACAACTTCCAGTTGTGGTTACAGTTCCTGTACCTGTGGGTGTTGTAGCGTCAGCTCCAGACAAATTATTTACTCTTGGTGGGTTAGCGGTCCCATAATTGAGCGTATAAGTGGATACATTTGCAGTAACACTTGTAGTGAAAATAACAAATTCATTATTTCCTTCTCTTACTCCACAGGAATTTACCATAGCCGCCAATAAATTCGGGCATTGCGCCCAAGAGATCTGGCTAATTAATAGTAAAACAAAGAATAAGTATTTTTTTTTCATCTAAATTGAGTGCTAAGGTATAAATAACATTGCTATTAGAAGAAAAACAACACAAAATTGTCGTAAAATTAATTCGAAAAAATCATCCGTAGTTACCAAAAAAGGAGTGTGTATTATTAATACTATTTATGCAGTAACATCAAATACATGTTTAATTAAAACATTAAACAAAACGTTATCTACTCAATAAATTTATCAATTGACAAGAAGTCGATGTTTGACTTTTCTAATAAAATTCTTGTAGACCTTACTAAAAATTTCTTTTATGGTTATGGCCAATTTTGTATAATTTCACATTATATTAAATACGACTTTATTTAATAAATATTAAATTGTTTATATCCGCTATTTCATACCGTCTTTATAATAAGAATATTAATATTCCACTATTCCGTCTATTTAAACTTAATAAACAATTCAAAAATGAAAAAACTGTACCATTTCATTTTACTGACTATTATTTCGTTGTCTGTAAATGCACAGATAGTTGAAATTACAGCAAATACCGGCTCGAGCAGTAACATCGTAATTGGGCAGAGTAATTATCATGTTTCTGAGAGTATATATTTGGAATCAGAAATAGGCGCTTCTAATTTTTTAACTTCAGGCTCATCAATAACAAAAATTGCTTTTTCAGTAAATTCCAATACTTCAGTTGTTTTTCCAGTAACAATTAATAATGTTAGAATTTCAGTTAAAAATACAACAGCAACAACGTTAGCTTCAGGAGCTAATAATACAACAGGTTATACGATTGTATATAGTGGCTCTATTACTTTTAGTGGAACAGGCTGGAAAACAATACCATTATCTACATCATTCATTAGAACTGCTGGACAAAACCTTCAAATAAAAATTGAACGCACTAATAATATTTCTAATTCTGCTTTAGTGTTTGATGCGTCGATGGGCAACAATACTTCATCAACAGCTTTGTCATCAAGAAGATACAATGGAAATGCAAGTATTACCACAAACACTGTACTTAATTCCACATTGTTTAGACCAGCGATACAATTTATTCGTCCATTTCCAACAGATGCTCAGGCCGTTGGAATAATCAATCCTGTTAGCTCTTGTTTTAATACAAATCAAACAATTAAAGTTGCAATAAAAAACAATGGAACTACCACAATTGCAGCAGGAGCAGCAAGTGTAAATCTTTCAATAACAGGTGCAAATACAAGTATAACTACATCAACAAATGCATCAATTATTCCTGTTGACTCTACAGCTTTAATTGTTTTCAACGGTATTAATTTGAATACAGCTGGTTTAAATCAGGAGACAGCAATTGTAAATGTTTTTTCTGATGGATATCGTAAAAATGATACTGCCACTTCAAATGTAACGACTGCTACTAGTTTATCTGCTTTTCCTCAAACAGAAGATGTTGAAGGTCAGTTTGATGTTTTTGCATACTTGAAAGCAGTTGTTGGAACAAATGCATGGACTGTACTTTCGTTTATCTCCAACACAGGAGCATTTAATAATGGTTGGAATTTGGATTCGTTAACAACAAGACCCAATGGAACAGGTGCTAATTTTTTTATTTTTGATAGTTATGATGCTGCTCCAGGTACAGTGAGTAGATTGTTTAGCAATTGCATCACACTTCCTTCAACGGGTGCTTCGAGAGTTAGTTTTTGGATGAGTCATGACAGCGCTTTTGCATCCAACCTGGATAGTATGTATGTAGCAGTTTCAAATAATAAAGGCGCAACATGGACAAGAATTAAAGGATTTAAAAGACCCGATGCTTCATTGATTGAATATGCGTGGATACAAGACAGTGTTGATATTTCTGCCTACAATAGCCAAACGATTCAGCTCGCGTTTGAAGGTGTTAGTGCTTTCGGTAACGCTTTTGGCTTAGATGACATCAATATCTACAATGTAAATATTTGTCTTCCTACTCGAAACACAACAACAATAGTTTCTTGCAATTCTTATACCTGGGTTGCCAATAACAGCACGGTATATACTAACAGCGGAACTTATATCAGAAACTACAATAATTCTTGCGGACTAGCATCTTCCGACACTTTAAAACTAACCATAAACCAAGGAACATTTAGTTCTGTTACAAGATCAGCTTGTGTCAATTATACTTGGCCAACTAACGGTCAAACTTATTCGAATAGTGGAACCTATATCAGAAATTATACCAATGCATCCGGTTGTCCATCTGCTGACACTTTAAAACTTACGATTAATCAAGGAACATTCACCTCTTCTTCGGTTAGCAATTGTGGAACTTATACCTGGAGTATCAACAATCAAACTTATTCGAGTAGCGGAACCTATATCAGAAACTATACAAACGTATTGGGATGCGCATCAGCCGATACTTTAAAACTAACAATCAACAGAGGAACATTTACATCAACCACCACTACCAGTTGCGGAACTTATACCTGGTCTGCTAACGGACAAACGTATAATTCGAGTGGTATTTACATACGCACATACAATAATAGTAATGGTTGTGCATCAGCAGATACGCTAAAACTTACGATTAGTCAGGGTACTTATACTTCATCATCGGTAACCAATTGTGGTAGCTATATCTGGAGTGCTAACGGTCAAACCTATTCGAATAGTGGAACTTATATCAGAAATTATACTAACACTTTGGGTTGTTCATCAGCCGATACTTTAAAACTTACAATCATTCAGGGTACTTTCACATCAACTACAATAATTCGATGCGGGAGTTATACTTGGATTGCAAATGGTCAAACCTATAATGCAAGTGGAACTTATGTAAGGACATACAATAATGTTTTGGGATGTGCATCAGCTGATACTTTAAAACTAACCATTAATCAGGGAACATTCACATCAACTTCAGTAAACAATTGCGGAACATATACATGGCCTGCAAATGGAATTTCTTATTCTACAAGTGGAACCTATGTAAGGACATACAATAATGTTTTGGGATGTGCATCAGCCGATACTTTAAAACTAACCATTAATCAGGGCACATTTACATCCACATCAATTACGAGTTGTGAATCCTATACCTGGAGTATTAATAATCAAACTTACACACTAAGTGGTGTATATGTGAGAACATACAACAATGCATCTGGTTGTTTTTCAGCAGACACCCTAAAGCTCACAATAAATCAGGGAACATATACATCTAACAATATTACCAGTTGCGGAAGTTATACTTGGAATGGGGTTACCTATACATCAAGTGGAATTTATACCAAAAGTTATACCAATAGTTTGGGATGCGCTTCTGTTGACACCCTAAAGCTCACGATTAATCAGAGTACATTTACTTCAATCAGCATTACCAATTGTGGAAGTTATACTTGGAATGGTGTTACCTATACATCAAGCGGAATATATACCAAAAGTTATACCAATAGTTTGGGTTGCGCTTCTGTTGATACCCTAAAGCTCACGATTAATCAGAGTACATTTACTTCAATCAGTATTACCAATTGTGGAAGCTATACTTGGAATGGGGTTACCTATACAACAAGCGGAATATATACCAAAAGTTATAACAATGGTTCAGGATGTGCCTCTGTTGACACGCTGAAGCTTACAATCAATCAGGGAAATTTCACAGCTACAGCTGTAATTAAATGCGGAAATTATACCTGGCCTTCGAATGGTCAAAACTACACTACCTCCGGAACATACACTTATGATTACATTAATACATCCGGATGTTCTTCAGTAGACACTTTATATTTATCAATAACACCAGCAATTAATAATACCAATTATGCCAATTCTTGTGGCCCATATTTATGGACTACTAACGGAAACACCTATTCGATATCTGGCACCTATTATTATAACAATTCAAATTGTGGAACAACAGATACATTAAAACTAACCATCAATCAGGGAAACTATTCATCAATAAGTATTACTGAATGCGGAAGCTATACATGGAATGGAGTTACCTATACTGTAAATGGAATTTACACCAAAAATTATATCAATAGCTTTGGGTGCAATTCTGTAGATACATTGAAACTTACAATTAACCAAGGTACATTTAATTCAAGCAGTGTATCGGCTTGCGAAACCTATGTTTGGAATGGAATTACTTATACCTCGACTGGAGTTTATACAAAAAACTATACCAATAATTTTGGCTGTTTGTCTGTAGACACTTTAAAACTTACCATCAATCAAGGTACATACAGGTCAACCAATGTAGTGAGTTGTGAAAATTATATCTGGAATGGAAACAACTATACATCTAGCGGAACATACACAATATCATATACTAATGGTTTGGGATGCTCGTCAGTAGATACCCTATATTTGACAATAACCAGAGGCACATATAGATCATTAAGCATAATAGCCTGTGAAAATTATATCTGGAACGGAGTTACCTATACTATCAGTGGAGTTTATTCAAAAATCTATACCAATACAGACGGTTGTTTGTCGGTGGACACCTTAAAGCTTACCATTAATCAGGGTACATACTCTTCTACAAGTGTTGCCAATTGCGGAAGTTACACTTGGAACGCAAACGGACAAACTTATAGCATAAGTGGAACTTATACAAATGTTTATACTAACGGTTTAGGATGTACGTCTGTAGATACATTAAAACTCACCATCAACCAAGGAACTTATACATCAAATAGCGTTACCAATTGTGGCAGCTATATCTGGCAAACGAATGGACAAACTTATAATGCAAGTGGTAATTATATTTATACCTATTTTAATGGCTTGGGTTGTCCTTCGGCAGACACTTTAAAACTCACGATTAATCAGGGCACATATACATCAACAAGTATAACGAATTGTGGAAGCTATACCTGGCCGGCAAACGGAGAAACTTATAGCATAAGTGGTACATATACAAATGTTTATACTAACGGTTTAGGATGTACGTCTGTAGATACATTAAAACTCACTATCAATCAAGGAACTTATACATCAAATATTGTTACCAATTGTGGAAGCTATACTTGGTTGGCAAACGGGCAAACTTATAATGCAAGCGGTAATTATGTAAGAACATACACTAACGGTGTGGGTTGCCCGTCAACAGACACGCTTAAACTTACCATAACTCAAGCTACCTATACCTCAACTTCTGTAATAACATGTGGAAGTTACACCTGGTCAACAAATGGACAAACCTATAACATAAGCGGTATCTATGTAAGAAATTATATTAATGGTCAAGGCTGTTCATCTGCCGACACACTAAAACTAATCATAACTCAAGGTACTTTTACATCAAATGAGATTACAGCATGTGATAGTTATATATGGAATGTAAACGGACAAGTCTATACAACATCAGGAACATACTTATACTCATACAATAACAATTTGGGGTGTCCTTCAGTTGACACATTAAATTTAACCATCAATCAGGGTACTTTTACATTAACTCCGATTACAACTTGCGAAAGTTATACATGGAATGCAAATGGTGTAACATATACAGAAACAGGAACGTATACACGAAATTATGTTAATGGACAAGGTTGTTTATCTGTTGACACCTTGTATTTATGGATAAATCAACCAACAAAAAGAAATGATACTATTATAAGCTGTGATCAATATACATGGCCTTACAATGGGCAAACCTATACATCAAGCGGAACTTATACAAGAGATTATATTAATGGTTTGGGATGTGCATCAACAGACACTTTACATTTAAATATTGTAACTACTCATAGAGATAGTACAATAAATATAACTTCTTTTGAAAGCTATACATGGCCTTTAAATGGCGAAACCTACACCGAGAGTGGAACTTACTTTTATACTATTATTAGTCCCACAGAATGCATCTTAGTGAAATTAAATCTCACTATTGGTAGCGTAAAAGTATATCCCAATCCAACAACAGGAATCATCAAACTCAACTTCTCTAATTTGGAAATCCCTGATGGTATGGTGATAACTATATCTGTTTTTGATAGAATTGGAAAATTGATAAAGAAGCAAACAACTTTATCTAATACATTAAATGAATTAGACTTAACTCCTTACACAAACGGACTTTATATTCTAAGAGTTCAAACGTCAGAGAAGATATATTTATCCTCAAAAATTATAAAACAGTCGATTAATTAAAATTGATAGTAGTATCTTTCGTCAGTACAACTCCTTCCTGAGGTCTTCCTAAAAGAATACTTTTTTCATCAATCAGTGATTTCAATTCTGGCGATGAGATACTATCAAGTATTTCATTTTTCAGATAAAAAGAACGGATGCTGTTATCTGGCTTATGCCATTTTATGATTTTACATCCACAGCTCGCATTTTCAATATCGTTAATTACTTCTTCAATATCTCCACCCTTTCCCAATTTCGTGTATACTTCCCTGATACCAATGATTTTGTTTTTCTTTCCAATATCAAAATTCCAAGAAGTTGATATGGCTGTAAGATTGGTGTTGTTATAATTTAAATCTAGTAAAGAATGTCGTGGCGACTCGGTAGTATTCTCTTTATTTTTTACTCTTGAATATATGGAAACGATACCTGGCGATTCGAACTGCATATAGCCAACATGATCGAAACTTGCGCCGTATCTGTTGAATGTAAAGTATCCATCTTTGTATTTGATGCTTACAATATTGGATACCACTTTATGAAATCTTTTCGGATCAGAAATTCTTGCCTGAGGAGAACCCGTATAGCATAACCAAACACCTTCCAAGCTGTCAATTTCCATTGGTGTTGGTTGATATGGCAGTAGGTTCATGTCTTTTTTCAACACATTCCAATTTTTATTGGATGTATTGTAATTTATTAAAGTACCAGCTAGGATTAAAAATAGTATAACCAATAAGGTCTTTAAAGCAACAGTTTTTTTTGAATACTTCTTTTCAACCTGTGAAAGCTGTTTTTTAAGTTCAATATTTTCTTCCTCAATGATAAAAACATCATCACTTTTCTCCTGGCCAGAAGTTTCTAGCAAATTAGGATCGCTAGGATTTGACGCAAACCTTTTTCTTCCCATTCCAAACAAATAAATATAACAGGCATCAACAAGATAGGGTCGGGGGTGAGACACGATGCCATTCAATGCATCTTTAATCTGCCCGCCGGTGATGTCATATTTTCTGTATGGAAAATCTTTTGCATTAGGATTGGTGTCGGTTGAGTATGGGTCGGTACCTAATTCCTGATGTCTTTCAGGAAGGTCTTTTGTGATATTACTTAATAGTATAGCAAGCCCCTCGTAGTTCTTTCTGTTTGTATTTTGAACAATTTCAACGCCTGTTTCTGTTTTATACTTCTCCACTACTTGCTTCAGCAAGTAAACAATCTCCTCTTTCCCCTTTTTGATTTTAGTCATAAAACAATTGTTATCAATAAGTTATATCATTTCGGAAACTATTTTTAATTTCCGAAATGGCATAAATGATTTAGCAACCATTTAGTATGCTAATTTTCTGTCTTTTAAAAGTAAATTTGATACAGCTTTGTAGAAGACATTTGAATAATAAGCATTTTTAATATTTACTTTCTCTTTACAAACTTATTAAAATTTATCTTACAAAACGATTGCTAAATATCCACCAGTTAGACCCAACCATAAATCATTCTAAAATCACCATATATTAAAATATATTACTGTATGAGATGCTCATTAAGAAGAATTATTTTATCTGTCTTGGTTATATTGATAGGTGGCACTTCCATAGCACAAATCAATACCGAAAGTATTGAAAAGCAACAGTTTTATTTTGACAATGGCGGCAAATTAAAAAATCCGATAAAAGTATTTTATTTCAGTCCGGTTGCTCATGCCGACAACTTGCCTATTATCATTTTGCTTCATGGGGCACATAGAGATGCATCGGCATATATAGAAGATGTTATCAATACTGCAATTTTGTACGGATGTAAAGTGGTTGCACCAGAATTTGATAAAGAGGATTTCCCGGGATTGGAAATGTATAATCTTGGAAATGTTTATGATAAGAACAGTCAGACTTTTAATACACCAGACAAGTGGAGCTTTTCTATAATTGAACCCTTATTTGATTATGTAGTTAAAACAACAAAAGCCAGTAACGAGGGATATTATTTATATGGTCATTCAGGCGGAGCGCAATTTGTTCATCGATTTTTAATGTTTGTCAATCAAAACAGAGTGATCAAAGCTGCTATTGCAAACTCAGGATGGTATACTGCTACTGATGATAAAATTGATTTTCCTTTTGGATTAAAAAAGTCGCCGATTACAAACAATAACCTGTCGTCATTTTTTTCAACACCTTTATTTGTACTTCTTGGCATGGACGATACTAAACGCGAATCAAAAGATTTTAACGCAACAGCAGAAGCTGACGCACAAGGAAAAAACAGATTTGAGCGTGGAAAATATTTTTATAATCTGGCAAAAAATAAAGCAGCAGAAATAAAAACACCATTTAATTGGACAGAAATTTTTGTTCCCAATGTTGGGCATAGCAATGCAGGAATGTCAAAATTTGCATTTGCTTCTTTTTTCATGGATAAACAATAAATAATGAAATATTTACGTCAGCTATACATTCAGGTTATTATAGGAGTTGTTCTTGGTATTGTTGTTGGGTATTTTTTTCCATCATTGAGCGGAATGGGTAAAATGATTGGTGAATGCTATATCAATTTAATAAAGATGCTCATCGCACCTTTAATCTTCTTTACCATAACTGCTGGAATTTCAGGTACAGGCAATTTAAAAAAAGCAGGAAGAATTGGCGGTAAAGCGCTCATTTATTTTGAAGTCGTTTCAACAATTGCTTTATTGTTAGGCATTGTTGTTGCTAATATTGTAAAACCAGGAATGGGGGTTCCACAAGACACAACAGATACAGTTGGTGCTATTCAAAAAGTGTCAAAAGAAATCAACTGGGGAGATTTTTTCTTACACATGATTCCTTCTAATATAGTAGACTCGTTTGCTAAAGGAGATATTTTGCAAGTACTCGTTTTTTCTGTTTTATTTGGAATAGCATTAAGCAAACTTGGTCCAACCGGAAAATCTATTACTCATAATTTCGACAAGATAAATAAAGTGTTGTTTTCGATTCTTAATATGATTACCGTATTAAGTCCTCTTGCTGCATTTGGTGGCATGTTGTCTACCGTAGGTGGTAAAAATGGATTTGCGATGCTATATGTGTTGGGCAAATTCATGATGACTTTTTATTTAACTGCTGCATTTTTCATATTTGTTGTTTTAGGATTGGTGATGAGTTATTACAGACTAAATCTTTTCAAATTATTAAGATACATTAAAGAAGAAATTTTAATTGTGTTTGGCTCAAGTAGCAGCGAGTCTGTGTTGCCGAATATCATGAGCAAGCTGGAACATGCAGGTTGTTCACCTACTGTTGTGGGTTTAGTGATACCAACAGGATACAGTTTTAATTTGGATGGAACAACCATCTACCTTGGTATGTCGGTGTTGTTTATTTCTCAGGCAATGGGAATGGATTTAACTATGATGCAACAACTTACTGTTGTAGGAATTTTATTAATTACCAGTAAAGGTGCCGGAGGAATTACCGGAAGCGGCTTGATTATTTTAAAGTCAAGCTTAGATTCCATGAAATTCATTCCAGAAAAATCACAAGGTCAATATTTACCATTACTAATTGGTATCGATCGTTTAATGAGCTTAGGAAGAGCATTAACTAATGTTATTGGCAACACAGTAGCTTGTGTAGTGATTGCAAAAAATGAAAACTTAATTGATTCAAAAAAGTATAAGGAAGTGGTAGAGAGCAAAAAAGTTGAGGTTTTGGATAATCCGCCATCCAGCTTCGAATTTGAACAATAATATTTTTTATTATTTATTTAATATAGAAACATGCAAATAAAAAAAATAGCGCTTTTACTTTTAGGATTGATATTGATGTTTAATGGAGTAAAAGCTCAACTAGATGAGCGTTATCAAGAACCTACTTCAGAAGAATCAGTTGCAGCAGCAGGCTCTGTTAGCGTTTTAAAACTTAAGAAAAGTTATGTTTTAGGAGAGGGGATTACAATTAAATCGGCAAATGGAAGCATTAATCTGAATCAAAGTTTACAAACCTCTTTTTTAATGAATACATCAAACTCAAACTTCACAAGAATGAGTTCAACATTCAATATTAACAGAGCACGTTTCAGTTTTGCTGCAAATTTATTTGATCCAAGATTTAGTATTTATGGAAGATTGAATTTGCCAGCAGATTATCAAAGTGCAACTGGTGGAACAAGATCATTCAACACCGTTTTGCAAGAAGCCTTTGTTGAATATAAACCAAGTATTGCCCATGCATTCAATTTTGGTTTGAGAGCAGATTATATTGATTCGAGAGAGACAAGAATAGAAGGAGAAAGTTTAGGATTCATCAACAGAAGTGCCGTTTCGGGCGCTTTTGATGCGATTTTTGATTTTGGTTTACGATATAAAGGCAACTATAAATTGGGAGGCAAACATTTATTAAAACCATATGCCTCCATTACAACAGGAGACAGCAGATCTTCATTACAAAAAAATTACGGCGGATTTAAATATGGTATTCGTTTGGATTATTTGCCCTTTGGTAAATTTTCAAAAGGAGGAGAGAGTTATATGGATGATTTAGCAAGAGAACAGAAACCCAAATTAGTGGCAGGATTTATTTATAGTTTTAATAATGGAATATCTTCAAACATAGGAACTAACGGTGGAAGATACTTGTATAGAGACAGCTCAAAAAATATAGTATTACCTGATTATTCAAAATCAGGATTTGACTTTTTATTTAAATACAAAGGGTTTTATGCAATGGGCAGTTATTTTATAACAACGGCTCATGTGCCTGATGGAGTTACTGAAAAATTCTCATTGACAAGAAATGATTATATAAAATACGATACCGCAATAACTTCTTCACAAATAAAAGATGATATAAAATCAAAGCTTAACATTGGCAACGGATTCAATATCCAAGGAGGTTATACCTTTCCTTCAAACTGGGCTGTAGCATGCCGTTATGCAACTTTAAATGAAGAAGGGGTTTCAAATAATTTTGCCGATTATAATAAAAGTTACACACTGGTTTTTACTAAATATCTATCAGGTAATAATCTTAAAATACAAACAGAGTTTGGCTTTGACGAATTTAAATCAAGTTTGAAGACAGCCACACAAAAAGGAAATTATTATTCACAAATAATGGTAACAGTTCAATTATAAAATTAAAAATGATCATGATGACAAGAAAAATTATTTTTTATTGTTGTGTTTTTATGATGTCGATAATAAAGACCAATGCACAAACTGAAAAAAGTAAATTGAAGCAAACAGACTCCACCTTGATGTATGTTAATGGAGAAGGTACTTTTCTGCATTTAGGAAAAGCCGAAGGAACAAGAATGAATTTACTAACTACCATACAATCTGGATTTCAGGTATCGCAATTTGATTCCGTTACTAAATCGAACACGAACAGACTCTCCTTAAATATGGTTAGAATTGCTTTTACAGCATCAGGATATAAAGACAAAATGTCGATGGGCGTTGTAACTGATTTTACAGGAGTGTCGCCTATATTGGAAGGATGGATTGGATTTTCTGTTTATAAAAAATCAGCGAAAGTTATTTTAGGTCAAAGACAAACAAATACGAATAATCGTTTAGCATTAGCAGATGAGCGCTATTCCTCATTTATGGGACAAACCATTGCCGGCAAATCAAATGATGGAACAGTATATGGAGGATTGATGCAAAACTTTGTGGGATCAACAAGAGAGGGTGGATTGTATTTCGAATCCAATTTTAGTTTCAAAAAATGCAGAATCTATCCTTCGGTATCTATAACTACCGGAGAAGGACAAAACTTTTTTTCAACTCAAACTAACTTAGGATTTAAATATGGCGGCAGACTTGATATCATGCCCTTGGGTGATTTTATAAAAAACAATGCTTTTATCGCACAAGATATTTACAGAGAATCAAAACCTAAATTAGGAATTGGTATTGCTGCAAGTATTAATAAAAAAGCATCAAGTATTGTAGGAACAGATCATCAAACCATTACGGGTATATACAATAAGGTGGGTGAAGATGACTATGCCGACTATAGAAAATTAGCCGCTGATTTTATTTTCAAATACAAAGGATTTTCTTTAGTTGGAGAATATATGAGTGGAACTGTAACGGGCGAAGAGTTATATACGGATAAGGTATCTATTAACAAGTTGACAGAAGATATAGCAAGTCAATACTATAATTTAGGTACTGCAATCAATTTTCAAACTTCTTATGTTTTTAAGAATGGCTGGGCAATAGATGGAAGATATGGAACTGTTACTCCAGAATTTGACATTACATCATCTTTGGTTCAAAAGCAAACCTGGTTATCAGGAGGCATCAATAAATTTATTAAAAATAATGCTGTGAAAATTGGATTGAATTTTACTCAGATAAAAACAACATCCAGTATCATAACTACCACCAATACAATTGGAAATTTAGCCATTCAAATTTTAATGTAAAAAATAATAATATTCATTATGAAATCAAGAATTGTTTACGCTTTAAGCTTCATACTTTTAATAGTGGGTTGTAAATCTAAAATAGATTTTTTGCCAGTACAAAACACGCCTTATGTTCCTACATCAGATCTATTGATTTCTGAAATCTCAACAGCAATTAATACAGATGCAAATGCAGGAGGTAAAAGGAATCATTATGTAGAGTTATACAACGGAACAACAGATAGTATTGATTTATCTGATTACGCAATTGGATATCAATCTGTTTCAGACAGTTCAACTTTATCGCTTTGGGATTTTTCTGATCCTAATAATTCTTTGACATTAACTGGTACATTACTCAATGGTAGTTGTTATGTAGTTGCTTCTGCAGCAGCAGACACAAGCATAATTAATAAAAGCAATTTTGTTTGGGGAACAACGAGTACCTTAAACGCTAATGCATCTAAACCTTTGCAGTTAAGTGGTAATAGTGCTATTGCATTATTAAAAAAAGATGCAACAGGCACCTATATCATCAACGGATCAAAATATAGAATCATTGATGTTTTTGGAAGTCCTTTGGTTTCAAGAGTGAACGCCAGTTTTTATGGAGGCGCAACCAGTGCAAGAAATAATTTCAACTGGACAATAGCGGGAGAATTTGATACCAGAAACAGAACTTTTAAAAGAAAAGGTACAGTTACTACTCCTAATTACGACTGGAATTCAGGTAAAGGTACTGATGCCAGTAATTCAGAGTGGTTGGTTTCAGCTGATAAAGCATGGAATTACAGTAATCTTTCCATACCAACTATACCACCTCCAACTCTACCAACACTCACCACAGATTCAATCACACAAATCACGGATACAACTGCATTTGGCGGAGGTAATATTACAGACGATGGAGGGTATTCGGTAACGGTTAGGGGTATATGCTGGAGTATTACTCCTAATCCTGACACTTCATCTAACAAAACAACTAATGGAAATGGCTCGGGATCCTTTACATCAAATCTTACTGGCTTATCTGCAAACATAATTTATTATGTAAGAGCCTATGCTATTAACAATGTAGGTATTGCTTATGGTGAGGAGAGGCAATTTAGAACCACAAATATTTCAAACAGTGCCATTCCATCAGTTTCCACGGATCAAATAACTGCAATAACTTCATCATCAGCTACCGGAGGAGGGAATGTGATCAATGATGGAGGGCAAACAGTAACGGCAAGGGGTATATGTTGGAGCACATCACCTAACCCTGACATTACAAGTCCTACAAAAACTAATGATGGAACAGGAACAGGAGTATTTGTTAGCAATATATCCGGACTTACTTCAAATACCACTTATTATGTGAGAGCATATGCAACCAATATAATTGGTACAGCTTATGGAGTTCAAGAACAATTCACAACAGTAATTGTAAACTCTGATTTATTGATATCAGAAATTTCAACAGCAATCAATACTGATCCAAATGCTGCATCAAAAAGAAGTCATTATGTAGAATTATTCAATGGAACGGCATCTACAATTGATTTGGCTGATTATGCCATAGGATATCAGGCAGTTTCAGATTCAGGTACTTTATCTTCATGGGACTTCAGCAATACAGCAAATTATATAGCGCTAAGTGGAAATGTTACAACTGGAACTTGTTATGTAATATTATCATTAGCATCGGATCTGAATATTCAACATCAATTTACCTGGGGAACATCAAGCACATTAAATGCTGACGCCTCAAAGCCATTGCAATTAAGCGGAAACAGTGCGATAGCATTGTTGAAAAAAAATCCCGCTGGTGCATATAATCTGGGAGGAATCAATTATTCAATTATTGATGTATTTGGAAGCCCTCTGGTAACAAGAGTTACTGCTACTTTTTATGGTGGGGCTAATAGTGCTAGGAATAACTTTAATTGGTCGATAGCTGGTCAAAATGATACTAGAAATAATACATTCAAAAGAAAGTCGACTGTAATTAACCCAACAACCGACTGGAATTTGAGCAGAGGTACAGATGCAACTAATTCGCAATGGATAATTAGTGGATACAGATTATGGGATTATTCAAATGTAGGACAACCAACACCGTAATTAGTAATACTTAAAATATTGTATTATATTTCGTATTGATGTTTGTGATACATTCTATTAAAAAATAAGTTATTAGTTTAATAACTAAATAAGATGAATGAGTTTATTTAAAAATTCATATCGTGTTCAATTCATTGTTTTCATTGCTTTGTTTTTTAACCAAACAATAGCGAAGGCACAATTATATATAAATAGCTCAAATTTTTTTATCAGCTCAACTGCTACTTTATTTGTAAAGCAACAAAATCTTATTGGTAATTATAGTATTGCCGGAAATGGCACCATTCATTTGAATGGAACAGTTTTACAGAATATAGATATGAATGGAAATACCATTCCTAATTTAAAAGTAGATAATGCAATCAATGCCAATGTTGCTTCCACTTGTCAAACTGGAAATATTATACTTCAACCTTTTGCGTTGTTAACCGTGAACAATCAACTTTTAAAAGTAAGCGGTAGTATCACCAACAATGGCGGAAATATAGACTTAACGAATGGTTCAATGGAATTAAACGGCAATCTTGCTCAATCTATTGCTGGAAGCACATTTAAAACCAAAACGATAAAGAGCTTAAAATTAAGCAACAGTTCAGGCGTTTCACTATCAGGTGTAAACGATTCTTTAAAAATTTCAGGAGTATTAAATTTTGGTACGAGTAATGTTACATTAACAACTAATGGCAATTTAATCATCTCATCTACAGCTTCTAACACGGCCTGTGTGGCAGATATGACTTCAAATGGTTCTTACAGCGGAAACAAAATATTAGGAAACGTTACTGTTGAACGATTTATACCCAATCATAAAAAAGCCTGGCAGTTACTTGCTGTACCAACATCTGGACAAACGATTCGTCAGGCCTGGCAGGAAAATGCATCCGTGCCCAATGAGAATTTAAAACCTGGGTATGGGACTCAAATTACAAGCAATTTATCTGGAGCCACTGGATTAGGATTTGATGGTTATACAGCTGGGGGTTCAAGTATCAAAACTTACAATTCCACAAATAATAGTTGGGACGGAGTTGGCAGCACAAATAATAACATTGCTAACAGTAAAGGATACATGATATTTGTGAGAGGAGACAGAAGTATTACTGGAATAACTACAGATACTACATCAACAATTTTAAGAAGTACCGGAGCTCTTTATCAACCCATAGGAAATGCTCCAGGAACGATTAATGTATTGAATGGTAAATTTGAATGTGTTTCTAATCCCTATGCATCTGCAATAGACTTTTCAAAAATAAACAAGACAGGAGGGATACAGGATTTATTTTATGTTTGGGATCCTAAATTAACTACCGGTCCTACTTCTGTAAATGGATTTGGAGGATATCAAACCTTTACTGCAAATGGAAATGGCACATATCATATCACACCTGCAGGAGGAAGTTTTCTTTCCAATGATATAGCAGGAAACATTCAATCGGGTTCTGCTTTTTTTGTAAGTGCAAGTGGTAGTAACGGAACATTACAATTTGCAGAAAATAATAAAGTAGAATCAAGTTCTTTGGTAACAAGAGCTCCCAATGGTTTGGCAGAAAGATTGGAAATAAGACTCTCAACTTTTGATACAGGCACCTCTGTATTATTAGATGGCGTTATGTTTGAATTTGATTCGATTTACTCTAACAATATCGATGCAATGGATGCAATAAAATTGAATTCATCCGCTGAAAATATTGCCATAAAAAATCAGGCAAAAACTCTTGTTGTAGAAAGAAGAAGTGAATTAAATGCTGCTGATACGCTGTTTCTTTTTTTAAATCGATTTAAATTAAAAAACTACAAGTTTGATTTTCATCCCTCTTACCTTAATACAGGAGGCTTAACTGCTTTTTTGACTGATCAATATTTACATACCAAAACTACACTTGATTTAACAATTGCTTCTAATTTCCAATTTGCAGTTAACAACGATCCTCAATCATACGCTTCTGATAGGTTCTTCATTACTTTCAAAACAGCACCATCTCTTCCTTTAAAAATCATTTCAATAGAAGCAAAAAGAAATGAAGATGAAACAGGAATTATAAAATGGAAAACAGAAAACGAATTTAATCTGAATCATTATGAAATAGAAAGATCAGATGATAGTTTAAGTTTTATTGTATTAGGAAGTCAACAACCACTTAGTAATAATGGTTTGAGTGATGAATATTCTTTTAATGATATTAATGCAACAACGAGTGACAATTATTACAGAATAAAAGCAATTTGCAATGATGGACAAATACAATACAGCAAAATTGTAAAATTGGATGCTTTAAATAGTGAAAACAAAATTTTTGTTTATCCCAATCCTGTAAAAGAGAATTTCATAAACATCCATTTCAAAAATAATCTAACAGGATCCTATAATGTTATGTTATATGATATTGAGGGAAAGAAAATTTTCAATAAAAACTATAATATTTCTGTAAACAATGGAATAACAAAAGTTGTATTCCCTAAGAATATAGTTTCTGGTAATTATTTAATAAAAATAATTCAACCGAATGGAGATATTTTATCACAAATCATCTTCATCAATAAAAACTAAAAAGACATTATAAATCTGAATCAATGAATTATACAAACACCCAAACGATGAAATTTAAATTTCTTTTTATTTTGATTGCTTTTTCTTTCAGTAATACAAATGCACAAAATATTGGAATTGGTACTGTTACGCCTGATGCAAGTGCAGCATTAGAGATTAAAGACAGCGCCAAAGGCTTTTTGCCTCCGCGTATGACCTTTGCCCAAAGAAATGGCATTTCCAGTCCTGCAGCGGGATTAATGATTTATTGTACCGACTGCGGTAATAAAGGAGAGTGGCAAGGTTACAATGGTTCGGCTTGGATGAGTTTAACTAGTAGTACTGCAACTGTTGGCTCCTCAGATTTAATCATTTCAGAAATAAGTACCGCTATAAATACGGATTCAATACCCTATGGAGTTAGAAGTAGAAATCATTATGTTGAGCTTTATAATCCTACTGGATCTTCAATCAGTTTAAATGAATATGCAATCGGTTATCAGGCTGTCACAGATTCAGGCACTTTGTCTGCATGGGACTTCAGCAATACTGCAAATTATCTAACCCTTAGTGGAAGTGTTGCAGCAAAATATTGTTATACTATTTTATCAAATATTGCAGATAAAACTAAAATACCCTATCAGGCACTTTGGGGAAATGCAACAAGTGTAACTGGCGATGCTTCAAAATCATTACAATTAAGTGGAAATAGTGCCATTGCCTTACTGAAAAAAGATCCAAGTGGAACTTATAATTTAAGTGGTAATAATTATAAAATCATTGACGTTTTTGGAAGTCCTCTTGTACCAAGAGTTACGGCTACTTTTTATGGTGGTACAACAAGTGTTAGGAATAATATCAACTGGCAGATAGCTGGACAAAATGATACGAGAAACAGAAATATCAGACGAAAATCTACAATTCAAACACCAACAACAGATTGGAATACAAGCAAAGGAACAAATACCTCTGATTCACAGTGGATTTTATTAACGGATAAAACATGGGATTATAGTAATGTTGGACAACCAACACCTTAAAAAGCCGATATTAAAATAATTCACCCATATCAATTTTTATAATAATTATCATATCGACATAACAATAAATTCGATATTATTTATTTATTATATAATTGTTACCAATCTTAATAATGTAATAACTTAATTTTTTAATTATATTTTTACCAACTTAAAAAATTCAGGTTATGAGTTTAAATACTATTTTAAAGATTTTTCTTCCTAAAGACAGGATTTTTTATCAGCTATTTGAAAGTGTTGCTGAAGAATTGGTAAAAATGGGAGCAAAGTTAAAGGAAGTTGTAAGTGAACCCGATTTTGAGCAAAGGGCTAAACTGATAAAAGAAATTGAGGATATGGAGCATGTGAATGATGATTATACCCATAAAATCTTCACAGAGTTAGGAAAGAATTTTATAACTCCATTTGACAGAGAAGACATTCATTATTTGGCAACCTCACTTGATGATATTGCTGATTATATTTATGCTTCTGCAAAAAAGATAAACTTTTATCGTGTTGATCCCAATGATATTGGAATTCAAAAAATGGCTGATTTGATTGCATTAGGTTGTATACAAGTACATAAAGCGGTGACCGAATTGCGTAACATGAAAAACATGCGTCAAATTACAGATGCATTGGTTGCGATAAACAGCATTGAAAATCAGGGGGATGATATTTTTGATATGAGTATTGAGCGCTTGTTTGCTACTGAACCAGATGCAAAAGAAGTAATCAAAAAGAGAGAAATTTATCAAATCATGGAAATAGTTACCGATAAATGTGAAGACGCTGCAAATGTTATTGAGTCCATCATCGTAAAATACGCATAGTCTAAATCATTTCTATTATTAAGATTTGACAAAAAAGAAATTTTATGACATTATTGGTTGTAATTATAGTATTAGCCTTAATTTTCGATTATATCAAT
This sequence comes from Chitinophagaceae bacterium, assembly GCA_027484165.1. Taxonomy (GTDB): domain Bacteria; phylum Bacteroidota; class Bacteroidia; order Chitinophagales; family Chitinophagaceae; genus Ferruginibacter. Next base: position 27,860 of record JAIXWH010000107.1, read on the forward strand.
GGTTTTCATGATGCAGCAAATTCAATAGCTACAGTAGTTTCAACAAAAGTATTAACACCCGGGCAAGCGGTGGTGTGGGCGGCGGTTTTCAATTGTGTAGCGTATTTCATCTTTAAAGATCATGCTGTAGCAAACTCAATAAGCAAAACTGTTTTCAAAGATTTTATCACACTTCCTGTAATTTTTTCAGGGTTACTTGCTGCCATTTTTTGGAATCTGCTGACTTGGTGGTATGGTATTCCTTCCTCTTCTTCACACACATTAATTGGAGCTTTTGCTGGAGCAGCTATTGCACATGCATTGATGTTGAAAGGCTTTGATTATCCATGGTCAAATATTGTAGATAGCGAAACCATTATTAAAACTATCCTTTTCATTTTCCTTGCACCCATCATAGGTATGGTGATTTCTATTTTTATCACGATTGTAACTATTATGAGAAATGTATGGTTACGATTAGGCATAATAGCAGTAGTTACAGCTGCTACCGTTTTTATGTTTGATAATTTTGAGTCAACGAAGATCAATGAGAATGTACAAAAATTTTATAGTACTGATAAGTATAAAAAAGAAATTAAAACCATTAAGTCTGAATTAGAAACAAAAAAAGGAGATACAGCTTTACTTGCAAAGTTGAAATTGAATGAAGAAAAATTACTAAAAGCAACAGCATCATACGAAAAAGTTCATCCCTATCTGATTCAATACGACAAATTAGGAGCTGATAAAATATCTTCTATTGCAAAAGATAGTGGTTGGCTTGATAACATTGCAGTAAGTAAACTTAAAGACGCAGTAAGAAATGCAAATGATTATTTGATAGTTGAGGCCAAATCCACTGAAGATGCAAAAGCTAAAGAAGAATACAGTATTGCAAAAGTAAAAACTGAGTTATATAAATCACCATTAAAAGCATATTTGTCAAAATCAATTACATTAGATTCAACTGTTGCTGCAATAAATTTAATTTATCCGATTGCTCCTAAGAATTTGGATAAGGTTAAAGAGAGAATTCAGAAATTCAATATACAAAAGTCTTTTTCTGAAGAAATAAGTAAAGCGGATAATTCAGCAATTGTATGGGGAATTATTTGGGCTGCAGTTCTTTTTATGCTGATCTATATATATGTTGAAAAAGTTAGAACACCAACAGCGTACACCATTTCAAACATGTTTAAAAAGCTACAGCTTTTGAGTTCTGCTGCATTCAGTATCGGCCATGGAGGAAATGATGCTCAAAAAGTAATGGGTATTATTGGAGCAGCATTGATTGCTCATGGATCAATACAGGATTTTAGCAATCTTCCCAATTGGGTTCCATTGGCATGTTATTTAGCCATAGGTATTGGTACAATGAGTGGCGGATGGAAAATTGTAAAAACGATGGGAACAAAAATTACTAAAGTAACTCCATTAGAAGGTGTAGCTGCAGAAACTGCCGGAGCATTCACTTTGTTCTTTACAGGTCAGATGGGAATACCGGTATCTACAACCCATACCATTACTGGCTCTATCATAGGTGTTGGTGCTACAAAAAGAATGTCTGCTGTTCGTTGGGGTGTTACCGTTAGTTTGCTTTGGGCATGGATACTAACTATACCTATCAGCGCAATTCTAGCTGCGTTAGTATATCTGGTAACTAGATTATTTGTTTAATTAATTTCACCAATATCTTTTCTGAAATACATTCCATCAAAAGAAATATGATTGATTGATTGATATGCTTTTTCTCTTGCTGAGTCAAGCGAATCGCCTAGTCCAATTACATTCAACACTCTGCCGCCGGAAGTAATCAGTGAATCTCCATTCTTAATGGCACCTGCAATTGTGTATTCAACATTAATATGATCCAGACCAGTTATTGTCTTACCAGTTTCAGGAGCATCTGGATAGCCTTTTGAAGCAACCACCACACAACAAGAATGTTGATTTTTCCAGTTTAATTGAATTTCATTTCCTTTCAAAGCGTTTTCTATTACATCTGTTAAATTGGTATTGAGAAGTGGTAATATGGCTTGAGTTTCTGGATCGCCTAAACGCATATTATATTCCAACAGATAACATCTTTTATTCACTACCATCAATCCAAAAAAGATGACTCCAGAAAAAAGTAAATCTCTATTTAGTAATCCTTTTAGTGTAGGAGTCATTACATGCTCTTCAAAGTCTCTTGCAATCTCTTCTGTATATAAAGAATTGGGAGCAATTGCACCCATCCCTCCTGTATTGGGTCCCTTTTCATTCTCGTAAATTTTCTTGTGATCTTTAGCAGATATGAAGGGGTATATTTTCTTTTTATTAAAAACCGAAAGCACAGAAACTTCAAAACCATCTAAAAATTCTTCTATTACTATTTCATCTCCAGCACTACCCATGATTTTATTAATCAACAAATCATTGATTGTAGTAAGAGCAGTTTCAAAACTATGAACAATGAAAACACCTTTACCTGCGGCCAATCCAGTTGCTTTAATAACCAAAGGATAAGAATGATTTTTCACATAATCAACAGCTGGTTCAATTTGTGTAAAAGCTTTGTGAGTTGCAGTTCTTACTCCGAATTCGTTCATAAATATTTTAGCAAAAGCTTTGTCACCTTCAAGTAACGCAGCCGCTTTATTAGGTCCGAATATCTTTAAATTTCTTTTTTCAAATTCATCAACAATACCTTCCATCAATAAAGCTTCAGAACCCACAATGGTCAAATCTATTTTTTCTTTTAATGCAAAATCTACAATCTCACGCAATGAACTTATTGAAACATTGGTACCAATACTTTCGGTACCACCATTTCCTTTGGCAAAAAATAATTCATGAGCAGGATTATCTTTTTTTATTTTGATACCTATTGCATGCTCGCGACCTCCATTTCCAATAATTAATATATTCATGCGTGTATTTTACTTTACATTATAGTCAAATGTATAAAAGACTATTTTGTTCTTAATGTTTAAAATGTCTTACTGCTGTGAACACCATGCTGATTCCCTTTTCATTACAGGCATCAATTGAGTCTTGATCTTTAATAGAACCGCCGGGTTGTATGATTGTTTTGATTTTATTTTCAAAACAAGTATTTACAATATCATTAAATGGGAAGAACGCATCAGATGCCAATACACATTCTGCAAGATTGATATTTTTTTCTTTTGCCTGATGAATGGCTTGTTCAACCGCACGCACTCTGTTGGTTTGTCCGCTTCCTATTCCAACGGTAACAAAATTATGCACCAAAACAATTGCATTGGAAGTACAATGCTTAACTACTTTTTGTGCAAACACCAATTGAGCAAATTCATTTTCATTTGGGGCTAAATTAGTAACGTTATTAATTTCGTAGGAATTCATATGGTCTCTGGTTTGAACTAATAAGCCACCATCTATCGAGATAATATTTTTATCATTAGATGCATACAATTGAGCTTTAATCACCCGTAAATTTTTCTTCTTAGAAAATTCTGCCAACGCTTCTACTTCAAATTCAGGAGCAATAATCACTTCAAGAAACAGCTCATTCATCATCATTGCTGTTTTTTGAGAAACCTTTGTATTGAATGCAACTATACCCCCAAAGATGGAAACCGGATCAGCTGCATATGTTTTTTGATAAGCTTCGATATCATTTTCTCCGCAAGCAACTCCACATGGCGTGTTGTGTTTTACTGCACAACAAACAGGTTCTGTAAATTCATTCACCACATTCAAAGCTGATTGAATATCTCTGTAATTATTGTACGAAAGCTCTTTGCCTTGTAATTGTTGCCAGTCATTAATATTGGGCTTCTTTGTTAAATCAGCGTATACAGCTGCTTGCTGATGAGGATTTTCGCCATACCTTAATATTTCCTTCAATTGAAAAGTATGGGTGGCATATTCAGGAAACAATTCTTCATTTAAAAAATTCGAAACAGATGCATCGTAAGCAGCTGTAAGATTGTAAACTTTTGCAGCGAGTTTTTTTCTTGTGTTAATTGTTGTTGATGCTTGAGATCTGATTTCATTGATTACCAAATCGTAATCGTTGATATCTGTTAATACAGTAACGTCAGTATAGTTTTTCGCTGCCGCTCTCAACAAAGAAGGTCCTCCGATATCTATAAATTCTATCAGTTCATCATGAGATAAATTTTCCTGTTGCTTTTTTACAAAAGGGTAGAGGTTTACTATCACATAATCCACAGCAAGAATTTGATGTTCGTTAACTGTTTGTTGATGGACTTCATTATTTCTTTTAAAGAGAATACCACCAAATAATTTAGGATGCAATGTTTTTACTCTGCCATCCAGCATTTCTGGAAACAAAGTGTAGTCTGTAACATCAGTCACAGCAATGTTTTTATCCTGTAGGTATTTTAAAGAACCTCCTGTAGCTAAAATCTCAACGTTAATTCCAATTAAACATTTTGCGATGGCTTCTATATTTGTTTTATCATAAACACTAATCAGCGCCTTGTGCTTTTGCATATAATACTTTTATGGATTCAATTAATATTTCTTTTTCTAACAGATGAACTTTTTTTTGAAGAGAATCTGGTGTTTCATTGAGGTCAACACTGCAAGTTTTTTGCATTAATATATTTCCTTCGTCAACGCCTTCAGTAACATAATGAACGGTAGCTCCAGATTGTGTTTCTTTGTTTTTGATTACCTCTTGATGTACTTTCAAACCATACATTCCTTTCCCTCCATACTTAGGCAATAGTGAAGGATGAAGATTAATGATTTTATTTTTCCATTCCTCACAAATAGTGTTATTCAATATGGATAAAAATCCTGCAAGTACAATATGAGAAATTTGTTTTGATTTCAGAGTAGCATAAATTTCATCAGCCCAATTGGATTTTCTAGTCACGAGCATCACTTCGATACCGGCTTGTTCAGCTCTTTGAATGGCGAAGCAGTCTCTGTCGGCAATTACCACATCAATCGTAATTTCATTCAACATTTTTTGTTGAACAGCATCAATGATGCATTGAAGATTACTGCCATTACCGGAAACAAAAACAGCCAAACGCATTAGTTGATGATAATTTTATTTTCAGAATTACTGATGATGTTACCTAAATGAAATGCAACCAAATTATTTTCTTGAATATGTTTTAATATATCTTCAGTCATCGCCTTTTCAACAACTATGGCCAATCCAACGCCCATATTAAATGTACCGTGCATTTCTTTTTCTTCGATCTTTCCTCTTTCTTGCAATAATTTGAATATTGGTTGCTGAGGGATATTGTCTTTGTAAATATTTGCACACATTGATTCAGGAATGATTCGAGGAACATTTTCGTACAAGCCACCGCCTGTGATGTGAGCAATGCCTTTGATTTTAAAATTAGCAACCAAGCTGTTGATGATATTACTATACAATGCAGTAGGTGTGAGCAATGTTTTCCAGATAGGTTCATTATTAAAAACTTCATGCAAATCTGGAATCAGTTTTCGTACTAATGAAAACCCATTACTGTGTAAACCGCTTGAAGCAATTCCAATAATTGTATCTCCTTCATTAATATTTGCACCAGTGATAATGTTTTCTTTTTCAACAATTCCGACACAAAATCCTGCAACATCATAATCTCCAATTTTGTACATACCAGGCATTTCTGCAGTTTCTCCTCCAATTAAAGCGGTTCCTGTTTGTTCACATGCATGAGCCATTCCTTTGATGATTTCTGAAGCCTCATGGGCATCTAATTTCCCGCATGCCAAATAATCTAAAAAGAATAATGGCTTAGCACCATGACAAGAAATATCATTGGCACACATGGCAAAACAATCAATTCCAATTGTGTCTAACTTCTTTACTTCTAACGCAATTTTTATTTTAGTACCAACGCCATCTGTTCCAGAAACCAGTACAGGGTTATTGTATTTGCCTAATTCATATAAAGCACCAAATTGTCCTAACTCTGTTAAAACATTTTTATTGTAAGTCTTTTTAACCAAAGGCTTGATTAAATCAACCGTTTTGTAACCTTCTTCTTTATCTACTCCTGCGTTTTTGTAGGTTGTCATACTTTTTTATTTTATCAATTAGGCTTCTACGTTAGTTAATGTCTCTAATTCACCATTTTTGTTTACAGGATATTTTTCTGTAAAGCATCCATAACAGTAACCTTCTTCTTTCAATAAATCTTTTAAATTGTTCATTGACAGGAAAGTAAGACTATCAACACCTAAGTAAGATTTTATTTCTTCGAGTGAGTTTTTGGCTGCAATCAAATGTTCTTTCTCTGGAGTATCAACTCCTAAAAAACAAGGAGCGATTATGGGTGGTGATGCAGAAACAAAATGTATTTCTTTTGCGCCCGCATTTTTAAAGATATTAACGAGTCTTTTACTTGTTGTTCCTCTTACAATTGAATCATCCATAATTACCACACGCTTTCCTTTGATTTCACTAACTATTGGATTTAGTTTAAGCATTACCGTTCTCTCGCGCATTTCCTGAGAAGGTGTAATAAATGATCTTCCGAGGTATCTATTTTTTAGTAATATTGGTCTGAATGGAATACCCGAAGCATTTGAATATCCAATAGCAGCAGGAACACCTGAATCAGGAACACCAATAACCACATCGGCTTCGATATGATGCTGTTCCCATAGTTTTCTTCCTGAGAGTTCTCTGAATTTATAAATACTGTCTCCTTCCATCATGCTGTCGGGTCTGGAAAAATAAATGTATTCAAATGAACAGAGTCCTCTTTGTTGATGTTGTTTGATATTGTATGATTGTATACCCTGATCATTAATGACAATCATTTCACCGGGTTCGATTTCTCTGATAAAATTTGCACCAACCGCATCTAGTCCGCAAGTTTCACTACTTACAACATACGTTTCATCTTCTGTAATTCCTAATGACAAGGGTCTGATACCATGAGCGTCTCTGAAAGCTACCAAACTATCGCGTGTTAAAAGCACACAACTAAATGCACCCTTTACCAATTTGAATACTTCAGTTACTGCTTTCTCTAATCCTTCATTAAAATGTTTTTGTATAATTCGCAACATTACTTCCGTATCAGAATGATTTGATACAAATTCCAATCCTTCTTTTTCCAGTTGAGTTCTTAAAGGAGCGCTGTTTACTAAGTTTCCATTGTGAGCCAATGAAATATAAACTTCTCCCTTTTCATTTTTTGTAAATAGTGGTTGAATATTTCTTTTGCTTTGTCCACCTGTTGTACTGTATCGTGTATGACCTATAGCTGCATTACCCTGATACAATTCAGGATTATCAATCAATGAGAAAGCCTCAATAACGAGACCTTCCTTTTTAAAAGAGTAAATATTTTTTTTACTGAGAAAAGAAATCCCACAAGCTTCCTGTCCTCTATGTTGCAAAGCAATCAAGCCAAATTGCATTAATGAAAAAGTGTCGATTTGTTTTTTAGAGTATAAACCAAATACACCACATTCTTCATTTAATTTATCTGATACCATAAATGGTTTATTTTTTTAGTCGTTGTAATATTTCAACATAAGCTTCTCTTACATCACCTAAATCTCTTCTGAATCTATCTTTATCTAATTTTTTCAAAGTGTTTTTATCCCAAAGTCTGCAAGTATCCGGACTGATTTCGTCAGCAAGAATAATATTGCCATTGCTATCTTTTCCGAATTCAATTTTAAAATCAATCAGTAAAATATCTTCTTTAAAAAAGAGTTCTTTTAAAATCGTATTTATTTTAGCCGTTTCGGAATAGATGTAGTTGATTTCATCATAAGTTGCAAGTCCTAATGCAACAGCATGATGGTCGTTGATTAAAGGATCTCCCAATGCATCTTTTTTGTAACACAACTCGTAAACAATATTCGGAATTTCCATTCCTTCCTCTACTCCCAAAATTCTGGCGGTGCTACCGGCAAGTCTGTTTCTGGTGATGACTTCTAATGGAACAATCGAAACTTTTTTACAAAGCTGTTCGCGTTCATTTAATTTTTCAATAAAATGAGTTTTAATTCCTTGTACTGCAAGATGCTCATAAATCAAACTGGTGATTTCATTATTTAATGCACCTTTATCTTCTATCGTTCCTCTTTTTTGTGCATTAAAAGCAGTTGCATCATCTTTAAAATGAACTATAATATATTCAGGATCTTTAGTAGCAAATACTTGTTTTGCTTTTCCTTCATAGAGCATTTCTAATTTTTCTATACTCATTTTCGTTGCTTTTAATTTGTTTATAAAAAATAATCAACTCCGTTTTTAAAAATATTTTGATAACTGATTTCAGGAATGTTCTTAAATCTTCCAGGTTTCATTCTTTCCGGATGACTCATTCTTCCGAATATATTTCCATTTTCACTGATTAATCCTTCCACCGCATACACACTACCGTTAGGATTGTGTGGAAACAGGTTTGATGGATGGTTGTTTATATCAACATACTGTGTTGCTATCTGATTGTTTTGTATCAATCCTTGCAATGTTTCATCACAGGAATAAAATCTCCCTTCCCCATGAGAAACTGGAACAATAAATTCTTTATTGAGCATTCCCTGTAACCATGGAGAATGATCGTTAACCACTTTAATCCTTACCATTTGAGAAATATGTCTTCCTATGGCATTGTGTGTTAATGTTGGTGCACTTGGATCCAAATCTTTGATTTCGCCATAAGGCAATAAGCCAGATTTGATTAATGCCTGAAAGCCATTACAAATTCCAAGAATCAAACCGCCTCTTTGAATCAACTCGTGTATACTATTTTGAATGGTTTTATTTTTCAACACATTCACAATAAATTTTGCAGAACCATCGGGTTCGTCGCCTGCGCTGAATCCTCCGCTAAAAACAAGTATTTGTGATTTGTTGATTTGTTTTGAAAAGGTATCAATAGACTCAGCTACTGAATGTTTATCATGGTTTTTAAAAATCAAACTTTGAACGTTTGCTCCTTCTTTTGAGAAAGCATCAGTAGTTTCAAATTCACAATTAGTGCCCGGAAATACAGGTAAAAACACATTAGGTTTTCCGTGACCAATATTTTTTATTGATTTGGACGCTACTGAAATGTTAGGAATAATATCATCCGATGTTTTCACAGTAGTAGGAAATAAATTCTCAAAAGTATTAGTCCAATATCCAATAGCTTCATCGATATCTACTTTAATTTCATTCAATCCAATTTGATTCGACGAATTAGTCTTTCCAATTAAAACAAAATTTTCATCCAACTCAACAGAAGATTCAATAATGATACTACCTAATTTCAAATCTAAAAGATCGATAGTTGTATTGATTTCAACACCAATTTTATTTCCAAAACACATTTGAGACACACAAGAGGCAATACCACCATCTTTAATAGTTTTAGCCGCTATGATTTTTTTAGATTGAATATAAGATTGGATGTTATTCCAAGAAGTTTTTAATTCATTCCATTTTGGAATATATTTTTCATCAACAGGCAATTCAAAAAGATAGATGAAACTATTGTAAGATTGAAAAGCAGTAGATATGATATGTTCAGCTTTTTGTGTGGTAACAGCAAAGCTCACAAAAGTGGGTGGCACATTCAATTCTTTAAATGTACCGCTCATACTGTCTTTACCGCCAATAGCTGCAATCCCCAATTGATGTTGTGCTTCGAAAGCTCCCATTAAAGTGGCAAAGGGCTTACCCCATTTATTTGCATCGTTTCCTAACTTTTCAAAATATTCCTGAAAGGTTAAATAGCAAGAGGCATAATCACCACCGGCAGCAACAATTTTACTCACTGATTCTATTATTGCATAAATTCCTCCAAGATATTGATTCGCTGCAGTGAAACCAGGATGGTAGCCCCACGAAGCCATACTTACGGTTTGTGTAGCATAGTTTTCATCACAAATAAAATGAGCAGATACATCGTTAGGAGATAGCTGGTATTTTCCGCCGAAGGGCATTAAACAAGTATTACCATAAACGGTACTGTCAAAATGTTCAATCATTCCTTTTTGAGAAGCCACTTCTTTAGATGAAAGCGTTTTTAAAAAAGAATCTTTGGTAAAAGTTGATGTAGCATTTTGATAAACATCATTTGCAATGCTAATTACATCATTACATCGAGTGGCCCCATTAGTATGAAGAAAATCTCTTTTTAGTGAAACAATTTCATTATCGTTCCACTTCATTCTTAATACACCATCATCAGTAACTTTGGCAATTGCTGTTGCCTTCACATTTTCTTCTTTGGCGTAACTTATAAATGCATCCACATCTTCTTTCCTAACTACCACAGCCATTCTTTCCTGTGATTCAGATAAGGCGATTTCAGTTCCATTCAATCCATCGTATTTCAGAGGCACCTGATTCAAATTAATATCGATGCTCTCTGCAATTTCTCCAATCGCTACACAAACGCCACCAGCACCAAAGTCGTTACACTTTTTGATGAGCTGAGTGACTTCATTTCTTTTAAATAATCTTTGAATTTTTCTTTCAGTGATTGCATTACCTTTTTGAACTTCTGATTGCATGGTTGCAATAGAAGTTTCATTATGTTGCATCGACGAACCGGAAGCCCCTCCAATGCCGTCTCTTCCTGTGTCGCCACCAATCAACAAAACAACATCACCGGCTTGTGGATCTTCTTCCTTTACATTTTCTTTTTTTACCGCAGCCATCACAAAACCACATTCAAATCTTTTTGCTTTATATCCTTCATGAAATATTTCTGAAACCAATGAAGTAGCTAAACCAATTTGATTTCCATAAGAGCTGTAACCTAATGCAGCTTCTTTAGAAATTTTTTGTTGTGTGAGTTTAGAGGCGATTGTATTTTTTACCGGTTCAACAGGATTGCCTGCACCGCTCACTCTCATGGCTTGATATACAAACGCTCTTCCGCTTAATGGATCTCTGATTGCACCACCAATACAAGTGGCTGCACCACCAAAGGGTTCTATTTCTGTAGGATGATTATGCGTTTCGTTTTTAAAGAGCAACAACCACTTTTCATTTTTTCCTTTCACGTCTACATCCACTTCAATGGTAGCTGCATTGTTTTCTTTTGAACGGTGATATTGAGGAAGCTGGTTTTTATAAAGAAAATATTTAGGCAAAATAGTACCAAGCTCCATTAAGGTGATAGGTGTATTTTCTTTTCCAACCTCTTTTTTTATTTTTTGATACTTGTCGAAAGTAGCTTCTAACTCATTTTTATACGCGCCTTCAAATTTGATGTTATTGAGGTGTGTTAAAAAAGTAGTATGTCTGCAATGATCACTCCAGTAGGTATCCAGTGCTTTGATTTCAGTAATTGTTGGATTTCTTTTTTCCCCAATAAAATAGTTTTGAATACAAATCAAATCTTCAATATCAATAGATAATCTGTTCGATTTTAAAAATGATTCTAATGCTGATGGGTCAAAGTCGATAAAGCCATCTATTGTCAGTACCTGAGCAGGTTCTTGTACAATCGGCTTTTCAAGCAACAACAAATCTTTTTCTCTCGAATCAATTGTATTGATTAAATGTTTTTTTATGATATTGATATCATCCTCATTGACATCATCTAGTCCAATTACCTGCGAGGTTTGAATATAAGTGTTGTTATGTTCTAACAATAATTGACAACACTGCATGGCAGCATCTGCTCTTAAATCAAATTGTCCGGGTAAGTATTCAATAGCAATAGTTTGTTTGTGTTGTGGAAGTTCAAACAAACATTTTTCAATAACAGGATCTGTAAAAACAGAAGGGATGATGATTTTTAATTCTTCTTCAGTAGTATTGAAAATATCGTAAGTAGAATATACTTTGATTTTAGCGGATACTCCTAATTGAGTGAGCTCACGTTGAAGTACATCGGTTTTTACATCAAATCCATTTTGTTTTTTTATGTAAATACGAGTGTTCAATGAATAGAGTTTAACACACAAATGAATGCAACAGCACCGCCGCGAGCAGCATTCACTTGTAGTAGTTTATTTATGGTAAACTGTAGAAACGCTCAACCTTATTATGAGCATATACAAGTTTTATTTCCCAATAATGAATTGGTACGCAAAAGTATTAAAAACGAATTGACTTCCGAAATCAAATAGTCAAATAGTTGAAGATTTTTTTAGTTCATTCAACTTTTAATTTGTCATGGCAACGAACATCTAATTAAAATGATAATTTAAACAGATACTGGAAAGATTTTTTGAAAGTTGAATCCACGCCTTTCAACATCAATGATAAAAATATCGATTTTATCGAATATGTATAGCAGATCTTTTTTTACGAATATCATTAGTAGATATCACAACTTCTTACAGCGGCTAAATATTTTTCTATTTCAACTTCCGGTTGTGTTGAAGCGTATAATCCTCTTCCAATAATTAAGAAATCGGAGCGTAGTGTTTCTATTACAAATTCAGGAGTGTTGTATTGTTGGCCTTTATCATCACCCTTGCTTGCTAAGTTCACACCTGGCGTAAATTTCAAAAAGGGAGTATCTATTTCAAAAGTTTGACAAACGCCTCCAAGCACATCTGAATATTTATACATGAATTTCTTACAATTATCCATATAATGTTTATCGGTAAGAGCACCCTGGCTCGACATTTCAATGATCGGAATCAGGCCAGGTTTTTTGTCGGTATCCCAGTCCTGTATTGCTTTTAAAGAAGCTTCACCTGCAATCAGATGTATAGTAACCATATCGGCCCATGAAGCTATGGAGTAAATGCCTTTACTCAGTTGAAGGAGTTGCGTGTTTCCAATATCGGCAAATTTGCGGTCTTCGATGATTAAGAAGTTATGTTTTTGTGCAATAGATCTCAGTTCTAAAACAAAATCATGCGAGAAATCTGTGATGATATCCACGTGTAGCTTTACCGCACAAATGCCACTACCCACTTTTGCAAGAAAATCCAATACTTCTTTAGAGGTAGTTAAATCAACCGATGCAATGAGGTTGCTTTTTTTAGCATGGGCAATATTTAAAAGTTGTTGACCAATTGCATTGGGATGAGTTTTTGCAAGCTTCTTTTTTGATTTTACTACTGGAGTTGTGATTTGTGAATCATGAATGAAGTTCAAAACATCGTGATACAATTTTTCTTCTATTTTTCCATCTTCAAAAAGAATCTTAATTAGAGAAGAAATTGTAAATAGCGACTGTACCTCATATCCTTTCGCTTTTAATCTGTCGCTTCCGCCTTGTTCACGATCAAGTACCACCAAAATCTGTTCAATAGCTAATCCTTCACTTTCCAACTCTGTAATAGTTTCCAGCAAGCTTTCACCGCTTGTAATCACATCTTCAATCAACAATACTTTATCTCCTTTTTTAAATTCGCCTTCTACAATTTTTTTCGTTCCGTAATTTTTAGCTTCCTTTCTTTTAATCAACATCGGAAGATTTGTATTTATTGAAACCGCTGTTGCCATGGGAAGTGCAGCATAAGGCACACCGCATATTCGCTGAATCTCTTTGCTGATATGTGTTTCAAAAAATACAGACAACTCAGCAAGCATCTTGGGATAAGAAACAATGTTTCTTAAATCAATATAGATGGGAGATTTCTTTCCGCTTTTTAAAGTGAAGTCGCCAAACTTTACACATTCAATATCTACAAGGGATTTTAAAAAAGAGGAAGTATTGTTCATGACCATTTTTTGTTCGGTTTAAATTTCATTTAGTTTGCCTTTGAAATCATTGATACTATTGTATCCTTTTACATTCATGATTTCAGCAAGTTCATTACTAATTCTTTCAAAGCAGGTTTTTCCTTCTTCCCACAATGTAGTACCAATTTGAACCATGCTCGCTCCGCACAGAATATGTTCAAAAGCATCCTGTCCGGTTTGAACGCCTCCACATCCCACCACATCAATATTATTAAGGAGTTTATAAAACATTCTAACATTAGCCAATGCGGTAGGTTTGATAAACAATCCACCAATTCCACCAAATCCATTTTTGGGTTTGATAACAGTTGACTCTGTTGCAGTATCAATCCACATTCCATTACCGATGCTGTTTACGCAACAAACATAAGCAAGAGGAAATTTATTCAATACCTCTGCCATAGCTTCAAAATGCGCCATATCGAAGTAGGGCGGTAGTTTTACGGCGATGGGCTTTTTACAAATGGCAAAAGCCTCATTTAATAAGGATTCCGTAGCATCAAAATCGTAACCTGTTTGAGGTTTACCTGGAATATTTGGACAAGATAAATTGAGTTCAATAATTTTTATGGCTGCAGACTGATTTGCGATTGCAAGCAATTCAAGATTTTCAGTTTTAGAAAGTCCAGCAACTGAAAGCATAATTAGCTTATCTGTTTCAGCTTGATTTTTTTCAATGAAATCGATATAATATTTGATTCCATTATTAGGCAATCCCATAGAATTGATGCTGCCGTAAGGGATAGTGGCATAACGAGGTTCAGGATTTCCTACTCTATATTCAAGCGTACAACTTTTGGTAACCACAGCACCAACACCTTCATTCAACAAAGCATCAAGTTCATCAAGATTGGTGCAATGAACACCTGAGGCATTCATCAAACAGTTTTGTAATTTAAATCCGGATAGGGAGGTAGATAGATTCATGTTGTTGCGTGTAGACGCGATTTTTTTATTTTTTAAAATTGTTTATTTCATGTTAGTCTCTCTTGCTTCGTATGCATTGAATGTATTTTTCAACAAAGCTGCAATGGTCATTAATCCTACGCCACCTGGTACAGGTGTGATATAAGATGATTTTGGTGCCACATGTTCAAAATCAACATCTCCTTTAATGCTAAACCCTGATTTTTTAGTTTCGTCAGCAACTCTGGTGATACCCACATCAATTACCACTGCATTTTCTTTTACCATATCGGCAGTTAAAAACCCCGGTATTCCTAATGCTGCAACAATAATATCTGCCTGCAAACAAATTTCTTTTAGATTTTTAGTATGACTGTGACAAAGGGTTACAGTGCAGTTTCCATAAGGGTTTTGCTGACTGAGTAATATACTCATGGGTCTTCCTACAATATTACTTCTTCCAATAACAACAGCATGTTTGCCCTTGGTTTCAATTTTGTAATGTTCCAACATCAGCATCACACCATAAGGTGTAGCCGGTATAAAAGCAGGAGAGCCCTGAATCAACTTGCCTGTGCTCATCGGATGAAACCCGTCTACATCTTTTGAGGGATCAATCGCGTTGATGATTCTTTCGTTATTGATATGTTGAGGTAAGGGTAATTGAACTAATATACCATCAATCTTATTGTCGTTATTTAATTCTTCAACTACTTTGATAAGTGCTGCTTCTGTAATAGATTCATCGAGACGTATCGTTTTATTTAAAAATCCAATCTCATCGCAGTTTTTAGCTTTGCTGGCAACGTAGGTTTCACTTGCACCATTATTTCCAACAATTACGGCAGCTAAAAAGGGAAGTCGTTTTCCGCTTTGTTTAAGCTCATCAACTTTAATTTTTAAAGTATCTTTTACGCTTTGCGATACGATTTTGCCGTCGAGTAATTGCATGGGTGCAAATGTAAAAAACAAAGAGGTATTAAATTAAAATTTTTATGTAAGAAAATCTCTGTACCAAATTCCTGAATCTTTTATAATTCTTTTTTGAGTTTTAAAATCTAAATGAACTAAGCCGAATCTGGGTTTGAAGCCTTCTGCCCACTCAAAATTGTCCATAAGCGTCCATACAAAATAACCCTTTATGTTTGATCCTTCCTTTTTTGCTTTTAATAGCTTTTTTATATGTTTTTGCAAATAATCCTTTCTGAGTAAATCTGCTACGCGGTCATTATTTACACTATCGTCAAATGCGGCACCATTTTCAGTGATGATAATATCTTTGATGTTGCTGTATTTTTCAATTCTTTTCACAGCATGATAAATACTATCCGGAAAAACTTCCCAATCCATAATGGTATGGTGAACAAACCTGCGACTAGCCTTTACAATATTAGCTTGTACAAATGGTACAAATAAAGAGTAATTAACCAATTCTCTTGTATACACTTGTAATCCAACAAAATCCATATCAAAAGCCAATTGATTCAAATCGTTGGGATGCATAAATTTTTCCAACTTATCAAGCATTGGTAAGTCTTTCAAAGGATAACCCAATCCAAGAAGGGGTTCAATGAAAAGTCGGTTCAAAAGTGCATCTACTCTTTTTGTAGCTTTTTGATCGTTTTCATTTTCTGCCGAATAGGGCTCGAGATGAGAGTAAGAAAAAGTAGTTCCGATATACGGATTAGAATGAAGGGATCTGATTATTCTTCCCCCTTCTGCCTGACACATGGCTACATGATGAGTTGCTGCAATAAAATGATCAATTCCTTTTAGTCCTGGCGCATGAACACCTAAAAAATATCCGGCACCGGTAAATACCATCGGTTCATTTAAAATCATCCACTTTGAAACTCGATCTCCAAAATGTTTTACACAACAAGCCACATATTCTGAAAACCAGTTAATGATTTCTCTGTTTGTCCAACCGCCTTTTTCGTGTAGACTTTGTGGTAAATCCCAATGATATAATGTAATCCAGGGTTGTATACCCAATTCTAAACAGAGATCAATTACTTTGTTATAAAAATCAATTCCCTTTTGATTTATAGTGCCAACACCTTCAGGAAAAATTCTTGACCAGGAAATTGAAAATCTGAAATTAGGAATTTTTAATTGATAGATTAAATAGATATCCTGAGTAAACTTATGATAAAAATCACAGGCAATATCTCCGTTTTCGTTATTGAAAATTTTATTTTTCTTTTTTGTAAAGGTATCCCATATCGAAAGTCCTTTACCATCTATGTTAAATGCGCCTTCAATTTGATAAGCAGCTGTTGAAACTCCCCATAAAAAGTCATCCCCAAAATCCTTCTTGTTCATGATTTAATTATGTGGCCAATTTTGAAATGATTTTTCCAAAACTATTTTGTTTCAATTTTTTAGGGTCGTTGATTTGTAATCCCAACCCTTTTTTAGGGTTTAATTTAGGAGCTGTTTTAATTAAATTGTCGAGAATATCTTCAGTTTGATCTTTAAAATCAACATCTATTTTTTGTGATGAGTTTACCCAATTTTCAATTTTTTCTAGATGCTTTTTTTTCAAAGATTTTATAACAGGAACACCCATTTTCTTTAGTGAAGCTGCATTACATTGTTGCTCAAATTGTCCTTTCATTGGAATAACCATAAGCTTCTTTTTTAAAAAAAGGGCTTCGGCAGGTGTTTCAAATCCAGCCCCACAAAGAACTCCAACAGAGTTAATCATACTTCTAACAAACTCTTCATTGTTTATCGGCTGAATTTTTATGTTTTTAATTAAACTAGCTTTTTTATTATGTTTAGAAAACACCTGCCAGTTGATATGTTTGATCTGGCTTAATATTTTGATAATTTTTTCATCACCATAAGCAGGTAGATACACAGTATAATGACCTGCATTTTTGGGCTTTGCTTCTCTGATTTGATTTCTGATTACTGGAGTGAAAATATTCTTGTCATAAGATTCAAAGTGGAAGCTGTAATTGAAGTCAACTGGTGCATAATATTTCAATACACTCAACCCAACAGGATCTTTATACTTTGGTTTAGGAGAATTTTTATTGATCACTGCAGCCTGATGACTCAATCCAACACACACTTTGTTATTCATTTTACAAGCCCAGGAACTAACGGGTTCAAAATCACTGATGATTAAATCATACTCTTCAACTGGAAGTGATTTGATTTCGGCATATAGATTTCTAATACTGCTTTTTTTAAAAGTATCTATCAAATCAATGCCACCCCTCTTACCGAAAATAAAACTAAGCCCTTTGAATTTATATTTTACAGGATAAGGCAAATCCACATCAGCTTGTATCCCACTAACCAATATATCCACTGTTCCTTTTTTCATCAATAGCGGTACAATTTCTCTTGCTCTGCTTAAATGCCCATTCCCTGTTCCTTGTATTGCGTATAATATTTTCATAGACATCTGTTAATTCAGCATATTGAATTCTTGTAACAAAGAATCAAATAGCAAATTATTACTGGGTTCAATTTCTTCTTTTTCGTTTTCGTTTGTTTTTTCTTTTTTGAACTCCTGATAATCAAAATGATAAATTGACCATTTTCCTTCATTATACTCCAAAGAGGTCAGATTTTCAATCCAATCACCACTGTTCAAATATTCAATTGACCCTTTGGAAGTATGTATAGTTTTCATTTCGGGATGGTGAATATGACCACAAATAACATAATCGTATTTGTTATTAACTCCAATCTCAGCTGCAACAGTTTCAAAATCATTGATAAACTTAACGGCACTTTTTACACTGTTCTTTATTTTTTTAGAAAGAGAGAGCTTTCCTTTTTGAAAAACTTTCTCTGATATGAAGTTTACAAATCTATTAATGAGGATGAGAGAATCGTACCCGATACCACCTAGTTTAGCAAGCCATTTACTATGCTTCATCGTTACGTCAAATACATCACCATGAAAAAACCATGCCTTTTTACCATTATCTAAATCAACCACCATTTTATTCAATAGTTTTAGACTTCCAAGTTTCATACCTGCAAATCTTCTCAATGTTTCATCATGATTTCCGGTAATATAATAAATCTTTACACCTTTGCTTATCAGATTCAAAAAGTACCTTACCACTTTCATGTGTGATTTGGGCCAATATCTTTTATTAAATTGCCAGATATCAATGATATCTCCATTTAAAATAATCATTTTTGGCTTTACTGATTTCAGATAAAAAAGCAACTCTTTAGCATGACATCCATAGGTACCTAAATGAATATCTGAAAGAACGAGGATATCTATTTTTCTTTTTGACGATTTGTGAGCTGCCAAGTGTGAAAATTATTTTATACAACTTGAAAAAACAACATTCAATAAATTCAAACGAGCATTCATCAAAAAATTTCGAATTGCTTTATACATAAAATATATTTTAATTTATACAAATAAATATCATACATATTATCAGATTGTTTATAAATTATTACGTCAATGTTAAATCTGTAAAGGGTAAGGATTTTAAATTGACTTAACCACGCTATTTTGATTGAAATCAATAGTTCGTTACAATTTCTTAACATTAAGGTAATCTATACATAACATAGAATATTAAGAATAGTAGTCAACTCATTTTTTCTTTGCACAAAGTTTATAATCATGTTCAAAAAGGTAATTTTATTTCTTTCTTTAGTGCTCTCTATTCTTACATCGTTTGCTCAAAAAGCAAAAATTACCGGAAAAGTATTGAGTAGTAAAACGGGCGAACCCCTTATTGGTGCTACAATATCTATCGACGGAAGAAAAAAGGCTGTTCAGTCTGATCAAAACGGAAATTTTTCAATATCAGGGTTGGAAAAGGGTGTTTATACATTGACGTGTACTTATGTTTCTTATACAAAAAAATCAATAAATGGAATTTCATTAAAAGAAGATGAGGTACTTACTCAGGATATAGTAATGGATAGAGCCAGTGATATGAGTTCGGTGGTTATTAAAAGCTCTTCGAGTTCAAATAAACCGAAAGAAACGGTAAGTTCATTATTGGTTGCTCAAAAAAATAGTGCGAGTGTGAGTGATGGAATTTCAGCTGAAACCATAAAGAGAACACCAGATAAAAATACGGGTGATATCTTAAAAAGAGTAAGTGGTGCAAGTTTACAGGAAGATAAGTTTGCTGTGATCAGAGGTCTAAACGACAGGTATAATGCGGCTTATATTAACGGTGCTCCTTTACCTAGTTCAGAGAGTGACAGAAAAGCTTTTGCTTTTGACGTTTTTCCGTCTAACATGCTAGACAATTTGATTATTTACAAAACTGCTACACCCGATATGCCTGCTGAATTTGCTGGCGGACAAATCGTAATCAATACCAAAGGAATTCCTTCAGAAAATTTCCAATCATTTAGTATAGGGATGGGATATAACAGCATAGCAACTGCACAACCCAGAAAATATTATGAAAACGGTCAGTGGGATTTTTTAGGATTAGACAATACAAGAAGACTACCCTCTTCTTTTCCAGACATGAATACCTTTAAATTAATGGGTTTGAATGATAGAATTGCAATTGCAAGAGGGTTTGGTCCTAAAGATTGGGGTGTATTACAAAAAAACACATTACCTAATACTTCATTACAATATATTATTGGCAGAAATTATCAGAGAAAAGAGAAGGATTTTTTTGGGATGTTGTTATCTGCATCATATAACAAAACATTTACAAGAAATAAAGGATCCAGAATATTTTATGCACCTGAATATGGAAACCAAGCACAGCGAGTTTATGATGAAGAAATATACAACACAAGCACATTGTTGGGATTAATTGCAAATTTCAGTCTAAAGATAAATAACAACAATAACTTCAGCTTTAAAAATATATTCAGTATTAACTCAGATGATAGAATTACTTTTAGAAATGGGCAAGATGATATTATCAATGAAGCCAGTAGATTCACAAAGTCAACTGTATTTGCTTTCACAAGCAATAAAATATTTTCTACCCAGTTAATTGGCGAACATTATCAACCTGTTACTAAAATAAAATTTAATTGGATTGCATCTTATTCAAACATTTCAAGAGATATTCCTGCTTTGAGAAGAATGGTGTATGATAGTATTGAAGGAAACTCATTTTCAGAAGCAAAATTATTTAGTACAAGTCCTGTTGATAATGATAATACGGCGGGACTTACTTTTTACTCTACTAACAAAGAACAATTAAAAAACATAAAAGCCGACATCTCAAGAGTCATTAAATTTTCAAAAGATTTTCAATCAACAATTAAAATAGGAGGTTATTATCAAACAAGAAATAGAGCCTTTAATCCTAGATTGTTAGCATTTCACAGCTACAACTTAAATACTTTTGATTTGTCAATATTAAGAATGACTCCTGATAAGATATTAAATTATGTAGGAAATGTTGGACCAGGCAAAACAGGATTAGTGTTAACGGATATTACTGAAATGAGAGATATTTATAATGCCGAAACAAGACTATTTTCATATTATGCAATGGCTGATCAGAGGTACAAGTCAATAAGATTAATTTATGGTGTAAGGGTTGAGGATTTCAACCAGAGATTAAACGCAGATTTTAATAGTTTTACACCTGTGAGAATAAATACAAATAAAACTGACATGCTACCTTCATTAAATTTTGTTTATTCAATCAATAATAAACAAAATTTGAGATTGTCTTATTCTAAAACAGTTAATAGACCTGAATTTAGAGAGTTGGCTCCGTTCCTGTTTCGTGATTACACCATAAAATATGCAGTTTTTGGTGATACCACTTTAAGAAGGGCATTAATTGAAAATTATGATTTAAGATACGAGTTTTTTCCAGGCAAGGCACAATTGCTATCTGTTTCAGGGTTCTATAAAAAATTCACAGACCCTATAGAGTTAATCTCTGTTACCAATCAGGTGAGAACATTATCTTATACTAACACTCCCTCTGCAACAATTTTGGGTGCAGAATTTGAAATAAGATTATTGTTAGGCAATGTATTAAAATCTGCTAGCTCATCGCTACTTAACAAACTTACTATTTTCAGTAACTACACTATTATAAGGTCAAAAGTGAATATAAAGGTAACTGATACTACCAATTTTTATTATAAAGGGGGACGTGTAATGCAAGGACAATCTCCTTATGTGTTAAATGCAGGGATAACCTATCAGGATGATGAAAAAAATCTCTCATCAACACTTTCTATCAACAGATGCGGTCAACGTATATTTTTAGCAAGTAATGGAGATGCGTTACAGTCTGGAGAATTGATAGAACCCAACCTTTGGGAAAACGGAAGAACGCTTATTGACTTTCAAATCACTAAAGCTTTTCCAAAGAAGAATATTGATTTAAAGTTGAATATTAGGGATTTGCTTGCTCAAAAGCTTATTTTCTTTGAAGATATCAACAATAATAAAAAGTACGATAAGGGTACAGATGGATTAAGATCGTCTTCATCGTTTGGACGTGTAGTAACTTTTTCTTTTACTTATAAGTTTTAAGTCTCCCCAGTGTGTTCCAACACCCTGAGGGGACTGGTAACATTCTCTTAACAAATACATAATCTTACCATAACAATTTCTACAAGTTCAGGTAACCTTAGCTTCTAATATTTGCATTGCCATTTTTAAACCGGCGTAAATAATCATGAAAAAAATTTTATCACTTCTCGCATTGTTGATAGTTGTATTAACTACCAATGCGCAAAACCCCTTCTTTCAGGTGGTTAATTACAGAGGAGCTTTCGCTCCCGCTCCAGCTTCTCCTTGGACAGAAGGTTGGACAAATTGGAATCCACAACGTGTGGTTTATCCTGCAATAACTGATACCGTTAGAGGTAACATTACTGCAAACACAACTTGGACAAGTAACAAAACTTACTGTATTTCAGGTTTAGTGTATGTTAAAGGTGCTACTTTAACTATTCAACCAGGTACGATTATTCGTGGGGATTCTTCTATCAAGAATTCATCATTGATTATCACTAAAGGTGCTAAAATTAATGCTGTTGGTACCTCAACTAATCCAATTGTGTTTACTTCAAGTAAAGACACTGGATCAAGACAAGTTGGAGATTGGGGAGGCATAATTATTTTAGGAAAATCTACTCTTAACCTTGCTGGTGGTAAAGCTAACATTGAAGGTATTGCAACTTCAACAGATACTGAATATGGTGGTGCAACAAGTCCCGATGATAACGATAATTCAGGTAATTTAAAATATGTTCGTATCGAATACGGAGGATACCAATTTGAAACAGATAAAGAAATAAATGGTTTAACTCTAGGTGCTGTAGGAAGAAACACAACTATAGACTATGTACAATGTTCTTACATTAATGATGATGCGTTTGAATGGTTTGGTGGAACTGTAAATTGTGCTCACCTTGTAGCTTACAAATGTGTGGATGATAATTTTGATACAGATAATGGATTTTCTGGATCAGTTCAATTTTGTTTGGGTGTAAGAGATCCAAATCTCTCTGATCAATCCGCTTCATCAACTTCAGAAGGTTTTGAATCTGATAATGATGCAAATAGTTCAAATAATGCACCTAAAACCAGCTGTGTTTTTAGTAACGTTACTGATATATCAGGATTTTTAGGAACAAGAAATAGTTCTTATGGTACATCATTTAAATTCAGAAGAGGTGCACGTCTTCGTAGAAATTCTGAAATTAAAGTTTTAAACAGCATTTTTATGGATGCTCCTTATGGAGTAATGATTGATGGTGCTCCTTGTCGCGCAAACTTACAAACCGGCAAAACTGTTTTCAAAAATAACATCGTTGCAGGAAATTTGCTAGCAGTTGACCCTGCAACAGCTGGTTATGCAACAGTTAAAGATTCATTATTTACTGCTTCTATGTTTAGTAATGATTCATCTGTATCAACAAGAGGAATCTTGGCTAATCCTTACGATACTTTACTAAATTTCAATCCAGATTTTCGTCCAGCATCTGGTTCATTAGCTAGGTCTAATGTTAATTTTACTGATGCAGCGTTTAATAATCGTAAAATCGTAGTTACTTCTTCATCTTTTGTAAAAGAAGTAACTTATCGTGGTGCATTTGCTCCTTCACCATCTGCAATGTGGACTGATGGTTGGGCTAATTGGGATCCAAAACGTACAGTTTATCCTAATGCAACTGATACAATCAGAGGAACAATAACAACAAATACAACATGGACTGCAAACAAGACTTACTGCCTTTCAGGTTTAGTGTATGTTGCAGCAGGTGTAACTTTAACAATTCAACCAGGTACAATTGTTCGTGGCGATACTTCTGTTGGTAATAGTAACTCAGCATTAATTATTACTAGAAATGCAAAATTAAATGCAATAGGAACAGCTGATAGTGCAATTGTATTTACTTCAGGTAAAGACACTGCAACTAGAGGATTAGGTGATTGGGGTGGTATCATTTTATTAGGAAGAGCTTCTTATAACGGACCTGGTGGAGTGGCAAATATCGAAGGAATTGCTAATTCAACAAATACCGAATTTGGTGGTGGTGCAACTCCTAATGATGATGACAATTCTGGTACTTTAAAATATGTACGTATTGAATTCGGCGGCTACGTATTTGATACAGATAAAGAAATCAATGGATTAACAATGGGTGCTGTTGGACGTGGAACTACAATTGACTATGTTCAATGTTCATTCGTTAATGATGATGCATTTGAGTGGTTTGGTGGAACTGTAAATTGTGCTCACCTAGTTGCTTACAGATGTTTGGATGATAACTTTGATACAGATAATGGTTTCTCTGGTTCTGTTCAATTTGGATTAGGAGTAAGAGATCCATTAATTTCTGATCAATCAGCTTCATCAACTTCAGAGGGTTTTGAATCTGATAATGATGCAGCAGGATCATCTAATTTACCTCAAACTAGTGCATTGTTCACTAATATCACTGATATCTCTGCATACAGAGGAGGAACTAAAGTATTTCCATTTCCTACTACTTTCAAATTCAGAAGAAGTGCTCGTATCCGCAGAAACTCAGCATTGAAAGTATTTAACAGTATATTCATGGATGCTCCTTATGGCGTATTTATTGATGGTAATCCTTGTCGCGCTAACTTACAAAACGGCAAAACTAAGTTTAAAAATAACTTAATTGCAGGTTCATTGTTAGCTACTGAAATAGGAACATTAAATTCAGTGAGAGATTCTTTATTTGGAAGTGGTACAGGATTATTTAAAAATGATTCATTAACTACAACTACTGGCGTTTTGGTAACTCCATACGATTACACTTCTCCTGATTATCGTCCAGTATTAAGTGGATTAGGTAATTTAAATGCTTCATTTACTGATACTGCGTTTACTGGTTTAATCGCTCCATGCGATGCAGTAAATGCTCCGGGTTCAATGTCGGGCGCATCTAATATTTCAGGATGTTCAAATCCTCAAACTTATAGCATTCCTGCTATTTCAAATGCTTCATCTTACTTTTGGTCTGTACCATCAGGAGCGACTATCGTTACTGGTCAAGGAACAAGAACAATCACAGTTAATTTCACTTCAACCTTAGCTGCAACATGGACAGGTACTATTTCTGTTGTTGGTAAAAATGATTGTGGCAACAATTCTGTAGCTTCTACATTAAATTTAAGAAAAGTAACTTTAGGAGTACCAGGTACAATTGCTGTTCCTACTGCATTCGCAACTAGCGTTTGTACTTTAGTAGGAAAAGATACTTCAATTACTTATTCAGTAACTGCAGTTGCAGGAGCTACTAATTATGCTTGGACTAAACCTGCAAATACAACTATTATTTCAGGTCAAGGTACAAACTCAATTACTTTGAAATTCTCATCAGGATATACTACTGCAACAGCAGGCGATACCTTACGTTTGGTAGTAACCTCAAGTTGTTCTACAGCTGTTGTACAGAAATTAGCAATCAAAGCTGTATTACCGGCTGTTCCAGCAAGTATCACTGCTACCGTGGTTAGTGGTCTTACTTGTCAATCTAGAATAATCCGCTATAGTGCTCCAGCATTAGTAGCTCCAGCTACAGGTTATCAATGGCAAATGCCTTCAGGTTCAAGTTTAGCAACTACTGCTCTTCTTGATTCAGGTGTTTTGTCTGGTCCAAATGCTAGATATATCACAGTTAAATTTACAAGTGATGCAGCAGCAGGTGCTAATGATAGTATCAAAGTTGCATTTACTTCTGCTTGTGGAAATACAGCATTTACCCGTTTGAAATTAGCAATCACTGCATTGTCAGCTCCTGCAGTTCCAGCTAGTATAACTGCAACAGCAGTTGCACCTACTACTTGTGGAGCAAGAGTATATCGTTATGCAGCACCAGCAATACCAACTTCTACAACTGCTCCAGCAATTACTGGATATGAGTGGAGTTTACCAACTGGATCTAGTTTAGCTGCTTCAGCAATTTTGGATTCAGGCGATTTAAGTGGTGCATCTGCAAGAGTTATCAAAGTTAAATTTGAAAATGATGCAGCAGCTGGTGCGAATGATAGTATTAGAGTTCGTTACACATATGCTTGCGGAACATCAGCAAACAAAGCTCTTAAATTAGCAATCACTGCATTGGCAGCTCCTGCAGCTCCAGCTGCTATAACTGCAACAGCTGTTGCACCTACTGCTTGTGGAGCAAGAGTATATCGTTATGCAGCACCAGCAATACCAACTTCTGCAACTGCTCCAGCAGTTACTGGATACGAGTGGAGTTTACCAACTGGATCTAGTTTAGCTGCTTCAGCAACTTTGGATTCAGGCGTTTTAAGTGGTGCATCTGCAAGATTTATCACAGTTAAATTTGCAAGTGATGCAGCAGCGGGAGCGAACGATAGTATTAGAGTTCGTTACACATATGCTTGCGGAACAACAGCAAACAAAGCTCTTAAATTAGCAATCGTTGCATTGGGAGCTCCTGCAGTTCCAGCTAGTATTACTGCAACAGCTGTTGCTACTAATGTTTGCGGAGAAAGAGTATATCGTTATGCAGCACCAGCAATACCAACTTCTACAACTGCTCCAGCAGTTACTGGATACGAGTGGAGTTTACCAACTGGATCTAGTTTAGCTGCTTCAGCAACTTTGGATTCAGGTGATTTAAGTGGTGCATCTGCAAGATTTATCAAAGTTAAATTTGCAAGTGATGCAGCTGCGGGTGCAAACGATAGTATTAGAGTTCGTTACACATATGCTTGCGGAACAACAGCAAATAAAGCTCTTAAATTAGCAATTACTGCATTGGCAGCTCCTGCAGCTCCAACTGCTATAACTGCAACTGTAGTTAATTCAACTGCTTGTGGAGCAAGAGTATATCGTTATGCAGCACCAGCAATACCAACAACAATTCCAGCAATTACTGGATATGAGTGGAGTTTACCAACTGGATCTAGTTTAGCTGCTTCAGCAACTTTGGATTCAGGTGAATTAAGTGGTGAAGTTGCAAGATATATCAAAGTTAAATTTACAAGTAATGCAGCTGCGGGTGCAAACGACAGTATAAGAGTTCGTTACACATATGCTTGCGGAACATCAGCAAACAAAGCAGCTAAATTGGCAATCACTGCTTTAAATTGTGCAGGCAATGTACCAGCAATCACTAAAGCAGTTAATAACAATGTTTCAACTGAAAAAACAATGTTATACCCTAATCCAAACAATGGTATTTTCACTTTAAATGTAACAACAGGTAAATTTGAAAATGCTAAAGCAACAATTCAAATTGTTGATGTGATGGGTAAAATGGTTTATCAAACTAATGCAGTTGTAAACAACGGAATTTTGAACTCTAGAATTAATAATTATAATTTGTCTAATGGTATTTATACTGTTAGATACACAATTGGATCAGTTACTAATACTGTGAAAATGGTGGTTCAAAAATAGTTTACTCTTGTGTATTGGTTAAGAGAAGGGGTCGCATTTGCGACCCCTTCTTATTTGCAAGTTGAATTTATAAAGTTATAGTTAGAATAAGATCAGTTTTTAATACTAATAATGTTGGTTCAAAAAAAATATTAACTCTTTTTATTGATAAAGAAAAGGGCTCACAAATTTGTGAGCCCTTTTCAATTTAAATCCTTCTAACTTACTGATGAATTTCTTCCCACAAATGATGAATTAATCCATCTGCTAATCCAATTTTTGGAACATAGATTTCTTCACAACCAACCCATCTCATCGCATTAATATAGATCTGTAAAGCTGGTACAATTACATCTGCTCTGTCTTCTCTTAAATTATAATTTATGATTCTTTCTGATACTGTAAAAGAGTTTAATTCCTTATAATAATCTCTCAATAAATCAATGTGTAAAGGTTTACCATCTTTCTTCTTACTCATTGAAAAGATCTTATTGATATTTCCACCACTTCCAATTCCAATAATATCTTTATGTCCTTTGGTAGCAATTTTTATCTCTTCTTTCATCTCGTCCCAATCATCAGCCTCAATTTTGTTTTTGAGTAATCTGATAGTTCCAATGTTGAATGATTTATTAAATGTGAGCTGTCCATTTCCAAAAATTGAAATTTCTGTACTTCCGCCTCCAACATCAATATACATGTAGCTATGGTCCTTGTCTAAATATTCTGCAATGTGATTTTCATAAACAATTAAGGCTTCCATTTCACCGGATATTACTTCAATATCCAATCCCGTTTCTTTTTTTATAATGGAAAGAATTTTCTGAGCGTTCTCGGCATCACGCATTGCACTAGTTGCACAGGCTTTGATTTGAGTAATCTTATAAGCATTGATTAAATGACGAAAAGACTTTAAAGTTTGAATTAACATTTCTGTTTTTTCAGAAGAAATATTTTTAGATTCAAACACATCAAACCCTAAACGTATAGGAACTCTGAATAAGTTAAGTTTATTGAAATGTGGACTTTCCCCTTTAGACCCTATTACTTCAGTAATTAAAAGCCTTGCCGCATTACTACCTATATCAATTGCTGCTAATTTCAATTTTTAAGTATAAAAAAGTATCTGCAAATTTCAGATAAATTAATCAAAATAAATAAAATAGTTATTAAGAGTTCGCAGACTTCTGCTGGAGATATTTATATATTTCTACCTGAGACCTAATTTTCTTTTTGTTCTTTATCTCGATATATTGATTGTCTTGTTCATTGTTTAAAATTCTTGCCTTAACGGTGTCCTTAAGCTGAATATTTAAAAGATCTAGCAATTCAGTTTTTATTTTTTTATCTGTAATAGGACAAGCAACTTCAATTCTATGATTTAAATTTCTGATCATATAGTCTGCTGATGAGATATAGAGCTTTTCTTGTCCATTATTATAAAACACCATCACTCTTGAATGTTCAAGATACTCATCTACTATACTAATCGCTTGCATGGGTAGGATAAACTTTTTGTTTTCTGTATACATGCAGCAGATTCCTCTAACTATAATTTTAACCTCTACACCTGCCTTTGCCGCATCATACAATTTATTTACCAGCTCCTCGTCACTCAAAGAATTTAATTTCAGAATGATGTAAGCTTTCTTTTTTTCGCTGGCATGTTTGATTTCTCTGTTGATTAATGACAAAATTTCTTTTCTCATACTGGTTGGACTAATCATCAGTGATTTGCAGGATTTAAGAAAATCAAATTTATCCGTTGGATTTTCAAGATAGTTGAACACTTTGTTTACTTCCAGCATGATTGTTTTGTTGGAAGTGAGTAAACAATGATCGCTATAGGTTAATGCGGTTTTTTCATTTAAGTTACCCGTACTAATAAAGCCATAATGAATAAATTTGTTTTGAATCTTTTTCTTGATCAAACAAATTTTTGCATGTACTTTCATTTTAGGGACACCAATAAAAACGTTTACTCCAGCTTCTTCTAATTTCTTTTTCCAAAGCAAATTGGCTTCCTCATCAAACCTGGCTCTTAACTCAATGATTACTGTTACTTTCTTTCCATTTCTTACAGCGTTAGTTAACGCATTTATTATTTTTGAGTGAGTTGCCAATCTGTAACAAGTAATCTTTATGCTCATCACATCAGGATCTATTGCTGCCTCTCGAAATAAATCAATAATGCTATTGAAAGAATGATAAGGAAAATGCAACATCACATCTTTTTCAAGAATAACTTTACTTACACTTTTTTTATTTACTAATTCAGGATGAGTAAAAGGATTCTTCCTTGTTTTATTTTGTGTAAATACAGAAGCAGGGAAATTCATAAAATCTTTGAAATTATGAATTTTACCACCAGGTATCAGATTGTCTTTATGAGTTAATTCTAATCTTTTTACTAAATAACTTAAAAGAGTAACAGGAATATCTTTATCAAAAACCAATCGAACAGGTTTACCAATCTTCCTGTTTTTTAATCCCTTTTCAATTTTTTGAATGAATGAGGTCGATATATCATTATCTATGTCAATTTCTGCATCTCTGGTAACCTTTATGGTGTGTGCTGAAAAAGTATCATAATTAAAAAAGGAGAAAATATGCGGCAAACAAAATCTAATCACATCATCAAGTAGTATTATTTTTTTCTCGTTTTTGGAAGAAGGTAAAATGATGAATCTTGAAATACTTTTTGTTGGAATAGAAATCAGTGCAAATTTTTTCGGAATAGAATTGTCTTTTTTAGAAAGTGTGCAAGCAAGATAAATTGATTTGTCGTTTAATACTGGAAACTTATCAATACTTTCAATCATTAACGGAACAATATTACCACGTATCTCCTCATTAAAATAATTAAGAATAAATCGTTTTTGCTCGGCATTAATTTGATTGTGATTGACAATAAAAATTTTATTTTTCTTGAGTTCCGATAAAATTTTACCCCATGTTTTTTCAAATCTGTTTTGTAAAATTAAAACCTTAGCTAAAATTTCTTCCAAAATCACTTCGGGATTTATTTCAAGATGCATTTTTGCTTTACTTCCAAATTCGATCATTCGCTTTAAAGTAGCTACTCTTACTCGGAAAAATTCATCAAGGTTATTGGAAAAAATACCTAAAAATTTGATACGCTCTTTTAGAGGTACGGTTTCGTCTTCAGCTTCCTGAAGCACTCTGCTATTAAATGAGAGCCAGCTAATGTCTCTTGCAATTGTTTTTCTTTTGTGCACGGTATTATTGTGGGATAGGTTTATAGTCGAAGATAAACAATTGTAAAAAACTATATTATCTAAGCGTATTAAATATTAGAGCTTAATGATAAATTAATAGTGTTGGAGTATATAAAAATTTATCTACGCCTTTTTAATTTATTTTTATTTCTTTTAAACTTAAATTATCAATATTTGTCATACAGCGCACCTGTTAAAAAATTATTAATTTCTAATAATTGAACTTGAAAACCAAATTTATATAAATAACTAATAAAATTAATAAATAATCAATGAAAAAATTAATCCTGGCTTTATTATTGTTCATCTCACTAAACCTTTTTGCTCATCCCGGCGGACATTACAAAACCGAAGATTTACCCAAACTTCATCATTGGACTGCAATTGTCGATGGAAAACTGTTAGTTGGAAACTTTATGATGAGTAAAAACGATGTGGTTTTTGTGGAAGGAATCAATGGTCAAATCTGGCAGGTTAACTATCAATCTATTGTTGGTGCTGACAAGATTTATGTGGATCAGGAAATCAATAGAATTAATACATTTAATGGAGTGGGAACAACTACGGATGCAGTTCCGTTTAATTACACTCCTTTTTTATTATTCATTTTTAGTGCTTTAACGAGCGTTGTTTTTTTGATTATTGGAATCAGAATAAGAAAAAATCAAACCAATCCATTGGCAAGATATTCTGTTTCTTTTTTATCGGTATTATTCTTCGCTCTTTCATTGTTTGCCTGTAAAAAAAGCAATTTAGATGTTGGCCCTTCAGCTACTTCTCCTTGCGGGATTGCAACAGGATTGACTGCTTCGGTAAGTTCAGATTCATTATTATTAAATTGGAATCCGGTTTCAGGAGCTTCTTCCTATATTATCAACTACAAAAAACAGACAGAAACTACCTGGAAAGACACTACCTCAAGCACCAACTTAATTTTACTTACACGATTAGCCACAGGAGTAAATTATGAATTGCAGGTTCAAACGGTTTGTGCCAACGGAAACAATTCAATGTCTGGAACAATTATTGTTTCTATACCTGATACAGGTAACGGAGGAAATGTGGATCCTAACTTTATTCCAAGAAATGATGTTATGTTCATGGACTCTGCTTATTCTTTATACAAACCACCCTTTGGTACAGTAGCTACTTCATGGGATTCAACCTATTTTCATATCTCTTCATTAGGAATGCCTACACATAATTCAACAGTACCTCTTCATGATAAAATGATTGGAATTACCAGCTGGCAACAACAGGTGCCCATCCCTCAATTTTATACGGATACCAATAGTTGGTCAATTCCATTACAACCCGTGTATGCTACAACGCCAATGAGTACACGAACCAACTTTATGAAAGGCGCAGTTGCAATTGCACTTAATGGAATTGCTATTTTTAATGCATTAAATAACAGAGGGGTAGATTCTTATGCAATCGGAGAGTTAGATAATTGGGGAGGACATTGCGGAAGAGCAGACGATTATCATTATCACGCAGCACCAATGCATTTAGCTGGACCTAATGGCAGATTGCCTATTGCATACGCCTTGGATGGCTTTGCAGTATATGGAGCTAATGAACCCGACGGTACAACTATGCAATCATTGGATACTTGTCATGGTCATAAAATAGGAAATGGAGTTTATCATTATCATGGCACAACCACATACCCTTATGTAATCGGTGCCATGAGAGGAAACGTAACATTAGATCCAACAACTCCTGCACCTGAAAATCAAATCTTACCTCAAGCTTTTGCAAAAGGAGTTAGACCAGCATTAACGCCATTGAATGGAGCAGTGATAACAGACTTTGTAGCTCAATCACCAAGTCATTATCTATTAACTTACAGGAGAGGAAATAAATATGGCTATGTTGAATATTATTGGACAGGAAACGGAGGGGTAGGCACTACTTACACTTATATTCTTACTGATACTTCCGGTTTACCAACAACAAGCACTTATACACGTCGTTAATAATTTATAATAAGCATAATCTCAAATCTAATACAACAAATGAAGAAAGTATTTTTTTTTCTTTTAACTCTGGTTTCAATCCAATTCACGTTTTCGCAATCTGTTAAAAAAACAATGAAGCGTTTGCCTGATACCGGGCAAAATGGCGATTATACGCCAACGTTAGGTGAAGATGCAGATTACAATTTTAATACTCCTTTTTATAGTTTAAATGGCAATGGAACTACTACTGATACAATCACCGGATTGATGTGGCAAAAGACAGACGGAGGAGAAATGACCATTGAAAATGCAGCAATTTATTGTGATACGTTAACTCTTGGAGGCTACACAGATTGGCGATTGCCTAATTCTCATGAAGCTTTCAGTATATTAAATCAAAGCAGAGTGAATCCTGCCATCGATACAAATTATTTCACAAAAACAATAGCAGACTATTGGTGGACAAGTCAACGTCAGGTTGGAGACTCCACTAAAGTATGGTGCGCCAATGCCGGAGGCGGAATTGGAAATAAGCCTAAATCAGAAACGATAAGTGCCGGCGGAAATAAAAGATATCATGTAAGAGCAGTTAGAGATGTAACTCCACCTCCAGCAGTAAATCATTTTACAGATAATGGAGATGGAACAGTAACAGACAATTTGACTGGATTAATGTGGATAAAAGTGTTATCTACAGATACCGCCAATTGGGAACAAGCGCTGATTCGTGCCGAAGCGTCTACACTTGCAAGTTATACGGATTGGAGACTTCCAAATATTAAGGAACTGTTTTCAATTAATGATGAATCTTTAACTTCTTCATCAATCAATCCGGCCTATTTCACCATTTCAGGAAGAGTAAATATCTGGTCTTCTTCCACTTTATCTAATCAAACAACTCAGGCATGGTATGTAGATACCCGATATGGCATCACAACTTATTTGCCTAAAACCAGAAGCTTATATATGTTGTTTGTAAGAGGTAACGGCACTACTACGCCTACACCACCTCCAACAAATATCAATTTTAATATCATTTTAGGTAGACCCACTGATACTTCTATAACAGCAAGTGTTTTATTTGATCAAAACGCTGAAATATATTTAACATACGGAACACAATCTGGAGTTTATACAGGCACAACTTCTACAATTACTACTACCAATGGCATAACTGAAGAAGTAGACATGAGAAATTTATTACCCAACACAAAATACTACTATCAATTAAGATATCGTACTCCTGGAGGAACATTTTTTACTAACAGCAATGAGTATACGTTTCAAACTCAAAGACCAACGGGAAGTACTTTTACCTTTACCGTTGAAGCAGATGAGCATTTGTATGACATTAAAGGAGTAAAAAGTTTATATAATATTGCCTTAAATAATCAGGCCGCAGATAAACCTGATTTCATGCTTTCACTAGGTGATATTTTTGGCGATGATCATACCTACTTAGATACCGTACGCTTTCCCGTTAGAATTACTGAACCGGAGGTAGATGCTTTACATAAAGACTACAGACCCATCTTAGGAAATATCTGTCATTCTATTCCTTTTTATGTTTGTTTGGGTAATCATGAAGGAGAGAATAATTTTTATCTGAATAAAACTTTCCCAAACAATCTGGCTATATGGGGTACCAAATGGCGTAAGTCTTATTATCCTAACCCTAAACCCAATAGTTTTTATTCAGGAAGCATTGATACGTTATATAATCGATACCATGGAACAGGTCCAACCGAAAATTATTTTTCTTGGACATGGGGTGACGCATTATTTGTGGTGTTAGATGTTTATAGATATCAGAATGACACAACGGATAAACCTACCAACTGGGATTGGACTCTGGGCAGAACACAATATAATTGGTTAAGAAGCACATTAGAAAACAGTACTTCAAAATATAAGTTTGTATTTGCACATCATATCCGCGGACAAGGAAGAGGAGGGGTTACCAATGCTAAATTATTTGAGTGGGGTGGGCTTCAAAATTTAAATAATGGTCAGTATACATTTGATACTTATCGTCCAGGTTGGGGTAAACCAATTCATCAACTGTTTAAAGACAATCATGTAAACATTTTCTTCCAGGGACATGATCACGTGTTTGCTCATGAAGTGTTAGACAGTGTTACTTACCAGGCTGTACCTATGCCTTCAGATTCAACCTATGGTTTGGGATTTATTGCCAATGCCGGCGCATACGTTTCAGATACTGTTGATGGAAGTGGTCATATACGCGTTACTGTTTCTCCTACTTGTGTTAAAGTAGATTATGTAAAAGCATATCTGCCAGCTGACACTTTGAGTGGAGCTCATCATAACAGAGAAATTGGATTTAGTTATACCATTGGTTCTTGTGCAGTTACACCATGCACTTCATTTACTTATGGTGCTTGGCCTGCGTGTAACAACGGCATTCAAACCAGAACTTATACTGCAAATCCTTCAGGATGCACAGGAACACCACCAGCAGATAGTATACAAAGAACATGTACAACTCCGCCAGTAACCCTAACCGTTACTAGAGCAGAATTGCTGGGTCAACCAACAAATAATAGTGTAGCATTGAATATGTTCTTTTCGGATTCAGTTGAAATGAGAGTAAGATATGGTACTGTTTCTGGTACTTATACAAATAATACCTCTTGGCAAACCTTTGCTGGAGCAGTTCCTGCAGTAATAAACATAACAGGTTTACAAGCCGATACAAAATACTATTACAGTGTTTCTTATCGTAAACCCGGAACAATCACAGTTACCAACAGATCCGAATATAGTTTTCATACACAAAGAACTCCAGGCAGTAGTTTTTCTTTTGTTGTACAAGCCGATCCTCATGTTGATGAGCAAAGTGATTCATTGTTGTATAGCTTATGTTTAAAAAATCAGTTGGAAGACAATCCTGATTTCATGATTGATTTAGGAGACTTTTTAATGACTGATAAGTTAAAGAGATTAAGTGTGCCAGCAATAATTCCAAGAGATACGATTACCTACAGATGTAATGTATTGAGAGCGTATTATGAAAAAATAAGTCATTCCGTTCCTTTATTTATTGCATTGGGTAATCATGAAGGAGAGTCTGGTTGGAACATCACCCAAACTAATCCTGTAAATAACATAGCCAATTGGAACACCATCGATAGGAAGAAATATTTCTTAAATCCTTATCCTGATAATTTTTATTCAGGCGATACTGCTAGTTATGCTAACGTGGGTCAGCGTGCCGCTTATTATTCTTGGAAGTGGGGGGATGCCTTATTTATTGTTATTGATCCATATTGGAGTACCAAAACCAAACCCGACTCTTTGAATGGATGGCGTTGGACTCTAGGTAAAGATCAATATGATTGGTTGAGAAGAACATTGGAAAGTGATAGTACCTCTAAATTCAAATTTGTTTTTGCTCATCAGATGGTGGGTGGAGATCCCGATGGAAGAGGTGGTGTTGAATTTGCAAAACGCTATGAGTGGGGAGGATATAATATTGATGATACTACTTATACTTTTGGTACGAACAGACCAGGATGGTATAAACCTTTGAAAGATTTATTTTTTGAAAACAAAGTCAATGTGTTCTTCCATGGTCATGATCATTTTTATGGTAAGCAGGAAAGAGATTGTTTAGTCTATCAGGAAACTCCACAACCAAGCCATCCGAATCCATCAAATACAGACAATGTTTCTTATGCAGCATCTTATGGATATCATGAAGGCATTATTCAAGCCAGTTCAGGCCATTTAAGAATTACGGTTGACTCCAACAGAGTTAAAGTAGACTATGTTAGAACTTACTTACCTGCAAATGAAGATGCTACTCATCATAATAAAGACGTTTCAGCTACTTATTACATTACCGCTTCAAACAATTGTTATTCAAATCCAGACACTTGCAATATCTCTTTAACAGAAACACACAACAATCCCACAAGTGCTTCGGCAACAAATGGGTCTATAACGGTTACGGCTAGCCCAGTTGGAATAAATACCTACAGTATCAATGGTGCTCCTTTTGTTTCGAGCAATGTATTTAATAATTTGGATACAGGATTTTATTACATTGTTGTTAAAAACTCAACGGGTTGTACTAGTGCACCAATAACAATAACCTTAACCCCACCTTCACCCAACCCTTGCCTATTTACTTATGGAGTTTGGTCTGCTTGTAATAATGGTACTCAAACTAGAACTTATAGTGCTAATCCATCTGGATGTACAGGCACGCCGCCATCAGATAGTCTTACAAGAAGTTGCGGAGTAGTGATTCCTGGTTGCAATATTACCCTAACAGAAACACACCATTATCCAACTACCCCTACTGCAAACAACGGATCAATAACAATAAACGCTACACCATCTTCGTCATCATTAAGTTATAGTATAGATGGTATTCACTTTCAGTCTGATAATACATTTGATAGTTTAATTGCTGAAGTTTACCAAATCATTGTGAAAGACAATAATTGTCAGAGCGCACCAATGGTGGTGAATTTAAATCCATTTACACCGGTTGTATCTCCAATATTATATAATACAACAGCAGTAAATGATCTAGTGTTCCCTAATCCATTTTCAACCTCAGTTCAAATTCAGTTCACTCAGGAAAAGGCAGATAATTTGTACATCTATATTTATAACGACAGAGGACAATTGATTAGAAAATTCTTCAATGGTCAGTATGTAGATAGAGGAAGATATGTGGTTTATTGGGATGGAACTTCAGAAGGAGGAGCCCCAATGTCGAATGGCGTTTATATCTATTCAATCAAAATAGGTTCACAGTTGGTAAAGTCAGGTAAACTAGTTTTAATGAAATAAGCCTATTTTAAATAATAAAAAATACCTCAGTAATTGGGGCATTTTTATTTAATAATACACCCATCTAATTTTATCAATGAGACAAACCCTGTAGTTAGTTTTTTTCATGTTTCTATGCATTTACCATCCCATTTTACAAATGAGGAATAGAAAATATTTGGCTGTTACTATATTTGTGATTGACGATAATTCGTTCATGGATGACGGAATAGCTGGACCAAACAATACCTTATAAGTTAGTTGGTCGCTTTATAGTCATGCAGCAGTATTCATGAATGCTTCTTTATGATTGGCCAAACTTCAGTAATATGAATAAATACATTGTAATCGCTTTCATTTTTTTAGCAAGCTGCAAGAAAAATAATGATGTAACTACAAATGTAGGAAGTGCAACCGACACCTCAAGAATTACATCACAACTTTACGAATACAACATTTTGCCATCTTCAACAAATTCTGCTATCTCTAATTTTAATTCTGCACATGAAGTTTGTTTGGATACCAGAACAACATTAAAGAATAAGCTTTTTGTTTTTTTACCAGGAACCACAGGTTTTCCTGCAACCTACAAGCTAATTGTGAAACAAGCTGCATCACAGGGCTACCATGCAATTGGTTTGATGTATCCTAACGACGCCTCTATATATTCTGCTTCAAACAATGATACAACGAACACTCAATTTGCCAAGTGTCGTCAGGAAATTTTTGATGGAACAGATAAAACTTCAGGCTTAAGTGTAGATACTAATAATTGTATTAAAAACAGACTTTACAAATTGTTGTTGTATTTACAAAGAACTTACCCCAATCAAAACTGGTCACAGTATATTCTTAATGATCAGGTAAACTGGAGTAAATGTGTTGTGGCTGGACATTCACAGGGTGGAGGACATGCGTTTTTTATTGCAAAAAAAGTTGCCGTTGATCAAACAATTAGTTTTTCTTCTATTTATTGGAACGCTGCTTTAAACACAAATGCAGCATGGGTTACTGAAGCAGGAGTTACTCCAATCAGTTAGTTTTATTCTTTTAATGGAACGAATGATGAAGTATTCAATTATACCAATGTAATGACACAATTGAGCGATATGGGTATCTCTGGAAGTCCAGTAAGTATAGACAACAATAATTTACCTTATTCTTTAACTCATAGATTAATTACATCAACTTTACCAGCTTTAAGTATCGCGCCCTTTCCCAATCATAATTTAACCTGTTTAGACATGTCGGTTCCCAAAACATCATTTACTTCTGGAATTCCAGTAACAACATTTGTCAATACCTGGAACTATTTACTAAACAATTAAAGAGATAGGTTTTTTATTTATTCATATTTTTTTTGGTTAATTGTATTAATTAATCTTAAATTCAATTTTTTTCAAATCATTTAAAAATTAAAAAATATTTTTTATGAGAAAAATTCTAGCCTTCTCAGTTTTTCTTCTTTTGTATTGCAGTTCCATTTTGTTTGCACAAAACAAATCTTTTAGCGGCACCATTACAGATGAAACTGGAAATAGGGTTCCATTTGCAAGCATTAAAATCAAAGGAAGTAAAAAGGGTGTTTCCAGCGACGAGTCTGGATTATTTAAAATACAATTGGCAGATAACCAAACAGAGCTTGAGATTTCTGCAGTTGGTTTTAATAATTTGGTTGTGAAAGTAAGTGATAAAATGTCTGTTGTTCTCACTTCTTCTAGTAAAACTCTTGTTCCTGTAACAGTATCTGCTCTAGGCTTTAAAAAAGCTAAAGATAAATCTGCTTATAGTAACTCCACTATAAAAGGGGATGCCGTTGTTAATTCTGGTGAGGCTAATCTTATAAATGGTTTAGCAAGTAAAGCTTCAGGTGTGAATATTGCAAGAACATCTGGCGACCCTGGCGCTGGAGCAAACATACAAATACGTGGTCAAAGTACTATTGCTGGTAATCTTCAGCCATTGATAGTAATTGATGGGATTCCAGTGAGTAACTCGAATTTTGGATCTTCAACTGAAGGTGTGGTTGAACAATCACGTTTAAATGATATTAACCCTAGTGATATAGAAAGTTTTGAGGTGTTGAAAGGCGCTGCCGCAGCCTCATTATATGGAGCTAGAGCCGCAAACGGTGTGATTATGATTACTACCAAAAAAGGTAAGAATACTTCAGGTGAAGTAAGAATTTCTTACCAATCAACAGTTTCTTTTGATCAGTTGAATAAAAGTGTTCCGCTGCAAACTAATTATGGTCAAGGGACTGGTGGAAAATATGGAGGAGGTATTTCAATTACTCCGAACGGACCTATATATGCTGCTTCTTCTGGTTCATGGGGTGATAAAATTTCCGACAGATTGGGTGGAGAAGACGAGCCCTTTTTCCCATCATTCGGATATTTATTAATGCCTGATGGTAGCCAAAGATATTTAGTGGCTAATGGTACTTCTTTAAACCCACATGGAGGTAAAAGAAGTAAAAATGTGTACGATCATAGTAAAGAACTATTTAGAACGGGATATTTTTGGGATAATAATATTAGTTTTTCTGGTGGAGATGATAACGGACATTTTTATTTGAGCTTAGGAAACCTAGATCAAAAAGGGATTTTGAAAAATGGTAGTGATTATACCAGAAGAACTATTCGTTTCAATTCAGATAGAAAATTTGGAGCTATTCAGTTAAACACTGGCTTAGCTTATACTTATTCTAATTCTAACAGAGTACAACAAGGAAGTAATTTGAACGGAATTTTTCTGGGAGGATTAAGAACTTCTCCAGATTTTGATAATAGTGTTTATGAAGGTACTTATGTTGATTTCAATGGTATTAAATATCCAGGCAGACAAGTTTCTTACAGAAACCAAATTGGTAGCGCAACATCCTCTGGTTATGATAATCCTTTCTGGGTGATCAACAACATTACCAATCAATCTAGAGTGAACAGATTTATTCCAAGTATGGAAGCGTCGTTAAAAATGAATGATTGGCTTCAGGTAATCAACAGAGCAGGCCTTGACTATTATTTAGACAGACGCATTGAAAACTATCCTGTTTTAGCTTCAGGTGAAAAAAACGGAGGGTATCTATCAGAGCAAACCATAAGCGAATTTCAGGTTAATAATGACCTGATGTTGAAAGCAGATTACAACAAACTAAAAGACGTTACTCTTTCTGCTGTATTAGGATACAACTATAATGTAAGATCAGCAGAAAATATTGGAGCAACAGTAAGAAACTTTATTTTACCAGGTGCCCCTTTAGATTTAGGAAACTCTTCGCAGGACCAAAGAACTGCGTTTAACTCACAATCTAAAATTGTGGTAAATGGCGCCTATCTGCAAGGCAATATTGGTTATAAAGACTTTTTGTATTTGGATTTCACCGGCCGATATGAAAGATACTCAACCGTAAATAAGGGCTTCTTCTATCCATCAGCTTCATTGGCGTATGTTTTCAAAACTGCTAACAGCGGAACAGAAAGCGACATCTTATCTTTTGGTAAAATGAGAATGTCATATGGTCAGGTGGGTGTTCCAGCAGGTCCTTATGCATGGAGCGATTATTTTGCTCCTGCCACAGAAGCAGAAACATGGGGTGCTGTTTTGGACGCCTCTTCTTCTACTTACGGAGGCGGTTATTCGAGAAGTGCGGTAAAGGGTAATCCCGATATCAGACCAGAAATCAAATCAGAAATTGAATTAGGTACTGATTTAAGATTTTTTAATAATAGATTAAGTGTTTCTGCAACTTACTATACCAATAAAACAAAAGACGTAATTCTTAGTGTTCAAGTACCTTCATCTACAGGTTACGATAACAAGCTCGATAATATTGGTACCATTCAAAATAAAGGAATTGAGTTGGATGTAAATGGATTGGTTTATAATGCAAATGGAATTAAAATCAATTCAGGATTTATCTTTTCAAAAAATACAAATAAAGTAGTTGATATGGGAGGAAGTAAATCTGTTTTCCTTACTGGATTTACAGGATCCTCATCTCGTGCAGTTGAAGGATATGCATTAGGTTCTCTTTGGGGTGTTGATTTCTTAAAAGATGAAAATGGCAAATTGGTTTTGGATGCTAATGGTTTTGCTCAGGCCAATTCGAAAGAAGGTGTTATTGGAAACCCAAACCCAGACTGGACAGGAGCCTTTAACACATCGGTATCATACAAAAACTTCACTTTAGGTTTTGTGATTGACCATGTGCAAGGAGGGGATGTTTGGAATGGAACAAGAGGAGCACTTTATTATTTTGGTACACATGCTGATGTGGGAAATGAAGTAGTTTCAAATGTTGATTTATTTGATTACACTGGCGCACCTATAGCTGCGGGTACTCCTTTCCAAGGTGCTATCTATGATTTTGGTGGCGGTCCGGTTGCATTAACTGAATCTTGGTATACCAGTACTGGTGGAGGATTTGGTCCGGTTGCCTCTCAATTTATTGAAGACGGTACCAGAACAAGATTGAGAGAAGCTTCATTAGGCTACTCATTCAAAAATGAAAAATTAAAGAAGAAAGCTAAAATCAGTTCAATTGATATTTCTCTAACTGGAAGAAATTTGGCTTTAATCACTAAATATTCTGGTATTGATCCTGAAACCAATTTAACAGGTCCTTCAAACGGTAGAGGTTTGGATTATTTCAACAACCCAAGCACCCGCTCTTATTTGTTTACCATAAAAATTAATTACTAATACTAAAAGTAATAGTTATGCATAAAATATTCAACATCTCGTTATTCGCAACATTATTGTTTGTTGCGTCATGTTCTAAACCTGTTGAGGACGTTAACATCAGTCCTAACAGTCCTACCGATGCTCCTTCTGATTTGGTATTAAATGGGGCACAGGTATCCAGTATTGTTTTTTATGAAGGAGATTGGGCACGCCTTTCAGGAATGTGGAGTCAGTCTTTTACCGGTATGGATCGTCAGTATATCAGTTTAAACAACTACACTACCACTTCAGGAGACTATGATGCAACATGGAGTACCGCTTATCGTGGTGTGATTGCTCCTTGTAAATTAATCATTGCAAAAGAAGGAGCTAAAAACAACAAATTGATGACTGGTATTGCTCAGGTGATGGAAGCTCAGGCATTTGGAACATTGGCCGATTTGTTTGGTGATATTCCTTTTACGCAGGCAGGAAACCCTTCTCAATATCCCAGTCCGAAATTCGACAAACAAGAAGATGTTTATGCTGGAGTGCAATCACTTTTGGATAATGCGATTTCCAATTTAAATTCAGGTATTGGTATTTCTCCAGGATCAAAAGATATATTCTATGGTGGCGATGCTGGTAAATGGACGGCAGCCGCTCATACTTTAAAAGCAAGGTTTTATTTGCGTACTAAAAATTACACTGCTGCAATAGCAGAAGCTACAGCTGGTATTGCAAATGCTAATAACAATATGATGGCGCCTCACGGTGGAGCATATAATTCAGATTTTAATTTGTACTATTCTTTTTACCTATACGACAGATACGATTATATGTCTGCTGATGATGCAATTGCGCCTAGATTATTGGATGCAACAAACTTGGCATATCGTGGTAATGCAAAAACAAATGAAGAAGCAAGATTTAATTATTTGTTTTTACCAGGAGGATCTGTATCTGATGCAGCAGTTTATGATTTAAATGTGTTGAATGATTATGATTTTGATTTTTTGCCTAATCCAGATTATAATGGATTTTTTGGATGTTCAACCCCTTTCCCATTGGTAACTTATCAGGAGAATAGCTTAATCCTTGCAGAAGCACATCTTCGTAATACTGATTTCGCTTCAAGTCTTTTGGCATTGAATGCTTACAGAAGCTATTTGAATGGTGGCGGATATTTAGGTGTGGGTTATGCCACAGCATTCGCTCATTTGTATGATGCCTATACTGATGCAGATTTTGAAACAGGAGGAATGGAAAATAATGGCGGTTCAAAAGACGCATCTTTATTAGATGAAATTATTGAAGAAAGATACGTTACATTTATTGGTCAGTTGGAGCAATTCAATGATGTAAGAAGAACGCGTAATGCAATCGGATTGGCACCGGTTACAGGAACTGCAATTCCACAAAGATTTTATTATCC
This sequence comes from Chitinophagaceae bacterium, assembly GCA_027484165.1. Taxonomy (GTDB): domain Bacteria; phylum Bacteroidota; class Bacteroidia; order Chitinophagales; family Chitinophagaceae; genus Ferruginibacter. The sequence continues at coordinate 71,326 of JAIXWH010000107.1, forward strand.
TCAATCAGAGATTAATACCAATCCAAACACACCAGCACAATCGCCTGCTGATTTATTTATTCCTACAACAGTGAATCAATAAATTTTAATAATAAATTTTATTATAGCCCACCATTTAAATGGTGGGCTATTTTATTTTAAATGGTGGGCTATTTTATTTTAAATGGTGAGTTGCCAATTTATAAAATTGCTTTTGTTCATCACAACGAAAAGCTTTTTGTTACACACTTATCTCAAGTTTCACACACTTATATCAAATCCCTCACTAATATCAATTCAAATTAGTTTCCTTTTTTATGTTCTGTATTTTCACTAACCTCATAAGTACAGGTGATTTTTACAGATGAATACACTTAATCAATTAGACAATATCATGTTTGATGTGCTCTTTAATCAGGCATCAATTGGTATTATTATTGTCAACTCCGAAGGAGTCATAATAAAATCCAACCCTTTTTTACAAAATCTGTTTGGGTATATGGAGGAAGAATTATTAGGCAATAAAATTGAAAAACTTATTCCCGCAAGATTCACAAACAATCATCATTCTCATCGACATCAGTATACCCAAAATCCAAAACAAAGGCCTATGGGTATTGGTATGGATTTATTCGCACTTCATAAAGATGGTTCAGAATTTCCGGTAGAAATCAGCTTAGGAAATTATAATTATAAGGATCAAAATTATACAGTAGCATTTGTAAACAATGTTTCCAAAAGAGAAAATGCGAAAAATGAAATCATTGAGCTCAACAATAATCTTGAACAATCTATAGTAACCAGAACCCGTGAGCTTTCCCGAACATTACAGGTTTTGGAGCATCTTAATGAAAAACTCGAAACCACGTTAGCTCAACAAAAAGCCATTTTAGATAATGTGCCCATTATGATTTTTGTTACCAACAAGGAAGGCATCATCAAATTCTTTAATCCAGAAGCAGAAAGAATAACAGGATATGAATCATCCGAAATCATCAATAAACTGACTCCGGTCATCTTTCATCTCGAAAAGGAAATACAGATTTGCAAAGAGCAGTTAGAAACTGAGTTGAGTCATAATTTCGAAAACATGTTTGATGTATTAAAAATAAAAGCGGAAAGAAAAGAAATGAACAATCACGAGTGTGTATACAAAACTAAAGATGGAAACTTGATTGATGTGGCAATCACACTTACTCCAATATATAATAGAAACGGCGCTATTTCCGGATACCTGGGTGTTTCGATGGATATTACAAAGAGGAAAGACGCAGAAAATAATTTAGTAGAAGCTCTAAAAAAAGAAAAGAAATTAGGCGAATTAAAAAGCAGGTTTGTATCTATGGCTTCACACGAGTTCAGAACACCATTAAGCACTATTTTATCATCTGCATTTTTAGTGGAAAAATATACAACAGAAGAACATCAACCCAAAAGAGAAAAGCATCTGAAAAGAATCGTTTCATCTGTCAATAACCTCACTAATATTTTAAATGAATTTTTAAGCGTAGGTAAAATTGAAGAAGGTAAAATCGGATTGACATTAACTGAGTTTAATATCAAAAAACAAATGGAGATCATGATTCAAGAAATGAGTCATTCTCTAAAACAAGGACAACAAATAAAATATAAACACATAGGACAAGAGCTGGTTTATTTAGATTCATCAATCTTAAAAAACATAATGATGAATTTAATTTCAAATGCCATCAAGTTTTCATTTGAAAATTCATTAATCGAAATAGAAACTTTAACCGATGATTCAACAGTTAAAGTAGAAGTTAAAGACCACGGCATAGGTATTCCAGATCAGGATAAAGATCATTTGATGGAGCGTTTTTTCAGGGCTTATAATGCTAACACTATCCAGGGTACAGGCTTAGGACTTTATATCGTTTCAAAATATGCGGAGCGAATGAATGGAAAAATCACGTATTCAACCGAAGAAAATAAAGGAACTACTTTCAATATAATTTTTTCAAAACAAAAACCCCAAAGCCATGAAATCAATACTGTTAATTGAAGACAATGATGAAATAAGAGAAAATACCGCAGAAATTTTAGAATTGGCTATGTATAATGTTTACACAGCCGAAAATGGAAAAGTGGGTGTTGAAAAGGCCTTGGATCTAAAACCAGATTTAATCATTTGTGATATTTCTATGCCCATTTTGGATGGTTATGGGGTTTTACATGCAATACAAAAAAATGAAACGATAAAGAATACTCCTTTTATATTTCTGACTGCAAAAACTGAAAGGTCAGATTTCAGAAAAGGAATGGAATTGGGTGCCGATGATTATATTACAAAGCCTTTTGAAGGAACAGAAATTCTTAATGCAATAGATAGTCGTTTGAAGAAGGTGGATTTATTGAAAAAAGAATTTTCTAACGATATGGATGGAGTACATCAATTAATACTTGAAAGCTCTGGTGGCGATATGATGAAATCTCTTGTTGAAAACAGAAGTACCAACTCATACAAGAAGAAACAAGTTATTTATAAAGAAGGCAACCATCCTACACAATTGTATTACGTTTTAAGCGGAAAAATAAAAACATTCAGATCAAATGATGATGGAAAAGAGTTGGTAACTGATTTATATTCAGCGGGAGATTTTTTAGGACATATTGCTTTATTACAAGGAGGTATATATAAAGAAACCGCAGAAGCTATAGATGAATGTGAGCTGGCAATCATTCCAAAAAAAGAATTTGAAGATTTATTAAGTAACAGCAAGGAAGTTGCACAAAAATTTATCAATCTCCTTGCAAAAAACATTTCAGATAAAGAGCATCACTTATTAAACCTTGCCTATAACTCCCTCAGAAAAAAAGTAGCGGATGCACTTGTTATACTTAAAAAGAAATACCAGCTTTCTGACTCAACACCTTTTAGTATAGATATCAGCAGAGAAAATCTTGCAAACATTGCAGGTACAGCAACAGAATCGCTCATTCGTACATTAAGTGATTTTAAAAGTGAAAAATTAATAGATATTAAAGACGGACAAATCACGATTGTTAATGATAAGAAACTCGAAGGAATGATAAATTAATTCAATCTTTCTGTTTTGTTGAATGTTCGATAAACTCATACTTCATTTTATCAAATGCAGTTTTAAAGAACATAATATCTTTTCTGAAATTAAAATGATGTACAATCGCTTCACTCTTGATTGGCTTGTCCTTCATCATTTCATTTGATTGCAATGCAACCTCATTTCTTAAAATGGAAATGAGGATGTCTTTAGCTATGAAACGGTTAAGAAACTGTTCCAGATTATCCAACTCATTTGGTTTACAATTTGCTATTAAATCAGCAAGTCTGTTTTTAAGACAAACATTATCTAGCTCAATACATTTTAATAATCTGTTCCAGCAACTGATTTCAAATAGAAGGTGAGATTTGTCATAGGTTTTCATAGGTGTGTTTTTTATTTAGGATACTAAGTAAGTAAAAATACCTAAATTACTTAATGACAATGATTAACAAAAACACTGATTAAAATCACAAAAAACAATTTGCAAAAAAATCAGCTCGCACAAAAGTGGAGCTGATTGATAAGAACAAGAGTTGACTATTTTACATGTATGCTCTTGGTAGTTGTCTTTTTTGCCTCTTCTTTCTTGGGAAGCAACAGTGTCAATACCCCATCGGTGTAAGTTGCCTGTATGTTGTCCTTGCTAACTTCATCAGGCAACGAAAAACTACGACTGAACGATGTATAATTATACTCTTTTCTTGTGTATGTATTTTCCTTTTCTTCTTTTGATTCTTCCTTCTCACTACTAATTGTCAACATGTTTCCATCAACATCTACACGAAAATCATCTCGCTTCATTCCAGGAATAGCTAACGATAGTTTATACTCATCCTTATTTTCGGTAATGTTCACTGCTGGAACTGTTAATAAACGATTTACCATTCTGCTACTTCCATCAAACCACTCATTCCATGGTTTAAAAAAATCTTCAAATACTGTTGGCAATGTGCTGCCGTTTCTTGTTAGTGCTTTTGTAGACATAAAGACCTCCTTGTTTTAATTAATTGAATAATATTATTTCAAACACAAATCTAATTTCAGATTGGTGTTAAAATAAGAATGCTCATCAATGAAACGAGTGAGTCTAATCAGTAAGAGGAATGTATCAATAAAATTAAAGTCTTTCACTCAATTCAAGCCAACGCATTTCTTTCTCATCGAGCAATTCAATGATTATTGAAATTCGGTCAGCCGATTTTTGCAATTCATCATAAGAAAGGGGAGTAGCCATTTTTTCTTCTAAGGAAGTTTTTTCTTTTTGCAATTCAGGTATTTCTTTTTCTAAACTATCAAATTCAAATTTTTCTTTGAAAGATAATTTTTTAAGGATTTGTGTTTCTTGTTTTGAATTCGTTTCTTGCGTTTTTTCTTTCACTTCTTCATGCGACTTCATGATTTGCTCCGTTTTATTTTCGAGCAAGCCACTTGCCATTGCTTCGCGATACTGAGAATAGTTTCCTGGGAAATCCCTGATTACACCATCTCCCTCAAAAGCAAATAAATGGTCAACCATGCGATCCATAAAATAACGGTCATGACTAACGATTAAGATACATCCGGGATATTCAAGTAAAAATTCTTCTAAAGTGCGAAGTGTTTGCAAATCAAGATCGTTTGTAGGTTCATCCAGCACCAAAAAGTTAGGATTAAGAAAAAGAATACTCATCAAATGCAAGCGTCTTTTTTCTCCTCCGCTCAATTTGCTTAATAAAGTATATTGTTGTTCTCCGGTGAAACCAAATTTTTCCATAAACTGACTCGCTGAAATTTTTGAGCCATCTGCTAAAGGAAAAAATTCTGCTAAAGATTTTACATATTCAATAGCGCGTTTATCTTCTTTGTAAATAAGTCCATCCTGACTAAAATTTCCAAATACAACAGTATCTCCATGGTTAATTTTTCCACTGTCGGGCTGTTCCAACTGCAATGCAATTTTTAGAAAAGTAGATTTGCCTACACCATTTTTTCCTACTACGCCAATTCTTTCCCCTCTTTTAAAAGTATAATCAAAACCCCTCATAATAGTTAAGTCGCCATAACTCTTATTCACTTTTTTCATTTCTAAAATCTTTCCACCAAGTCTTGTCATTTTTACCTGAAGACTTACCTCTGCAACATCTTTTTGTTGTTTTACCCTGTCTTCAACTTCGGCAAAAGCATCCTGACGACTTTTACTTTTTGTAGTTCGTGCTTTAGGTTGTTTGCGCATCCATTCCAATTCTTTACGAAAGATGTTTTTATCTTTTTGTAGCTCACTTTGTTGAACTTCAATTCTCAAACTTTTTTGTTCAAGGAAATAATCATAGTTGCCTTTGTAAACAAAAACCTTTTCGTCATCAATTTCTACAATTTCGTTACAAACCGCATCTAAAAAATAGCGATCATGCGTTACCAGCAGTAAGGTGATTTTTTGAGATCCCAAATATTCTTCAAGCCACTCAATCATCGAAACGTCTAAATGGTTCGTTGGTTCATCTATAATTAAAAGGCATCTTCCTTCATGGAGTTGTGCTTCAATAAGTGCCTGCGCTAGGGCCACCCTTTTTTTCTGACCACCGCTAAGGTTACCTACTTTTTCATTTAGTCGGTGCAAATTCAATTTGCCGAGAATTTGTTTTAAATCACTTTCAAAATTCCATGCATTTAAATCATCTAGCTTTGCCATCATATCTGCAAGCGCTTCGTGGTCTTCACTTCCGTTTTCCAAAAATTGTTCATAATCTTTCACCACCTTCACAACGGGGTTGTCTAAACGCAATACATTATCCCAAATGGTTTTATTGGCATCAAAATCATTGTCTTGCTGCAGCATTACTGTTTTGATATCCTTATGAACCCAAACAGTTCCGTTATCAGGAGTATCAATTCCGGCAATAATTTTCATCAGCGTACTTTTGCCCGAGCCATTTCTTGCTACAAGGGCTATTTTGTCGCCTTCTTCAATATTGATGGAAATGTTTTTAAAAAGAGTTCTGATCCCAAAGGATTTGCTGATATTTTCTACAGAAGCATAATGCATAGATGCAAAGGTAACTTAGAAATGACAATGTATTTCTAGAAATCAAGAATTGCTGAAAACTATCACTTTAAAAATTGTGGAAGCCATTTTATTCTCTTCTCGTCAATATTACAAATGACAGGTGTAATCAAGAAGATCCAAAAAATACTCCGGTATCTCACAATAGCACCAATATTGGGAATCGTGTAACCGATAATTAAAAACAGATGTAAAACCACACTTATTCCAAAAACATTAAACCAATGTAATGTGTTCGAGTTCTTTTTTCTGTAGAAGAAAAAAAGTAGAAATAAAAATTCAAATATCAATATTTCAATTGCGGTTAAATTCACTGAAATGGATTTAAACTCAAATAAATAAGGTCTCAAAAATGAATGATTGAATGCTTGTGGTAAATTGTATAAGAAGCTTGTGAAATTAGGGTTTAACTGGTTTAAAGCAACATCTGTATTTCCTCTGGAAGCCATTTGAAATGCTGACTTTCGGTTAATTATTGTTTGTGCGAGATTAGAATTACAGAATTGTAAAAAGAAGAAGCATGTAATCATCAAGGCATAAACCATCACTAATTTAATGAGCTTTTTTGTTTTTAAAGAGCGATAAAGCAAACTCAAAATAATTGATGGAATAAAAGCAAGAACGATATAGTTACGAAGTATAAATAAAACAGAAGTAAATAATAAAATCAAGAGCAGAGATTTAAAAAATGACCTGTGTTGATTATTGTGATAAAACAAGAGATAAGCTATCATTGATATACAAATAAAAACAATGCCATCTTTATGAATACAAGCGGTGTAAAGCAATAATGATGGTAAAAAAAAGCAAACAATTAAGATTTTGATTTTATGATTTCCATAAATACTATTGAATATTTTAAATAATGAAACATTTCCTACAAAAACCAAAGAACTAAAAATGATGCTGTTCAAATAAAAGTTACCATGAGAGAGAAGATTAAAAATTGCAATCAGTTTGTATATAAAATTAAATCTTAAGTTAGCCCAAAAAGAATGAGATGAACTAAACACGTCACCCCAACCATAATTTTTAATATCGGTAGTTAAATCATCAAAAAAGGATCGAGGTTCTGTAACAAGAATTTTGTATTGTAGAAATCCTTCATTGTTAAAAGTGAGATAATCAAGCGTATTTGAATGTTTAAAATAATACGCTGCTAATACAGAGCATGTAATTTTTATAACAAGAAGTACTTTTAATTGTTTTAAGCTTAATCCCGAATTTTTAAAAAAAGACCATTTTTGTATGCTTCGGAAGATTAAATAAAAATATAACCCAGAGAAAAGGTATTCCCAATGCATAAATGACAAATCTTTTAATTTGATAAGTGAAACTAATACATCTATTCTTTAAAAAGTCAAATCACTCGCCAATTTTACTATCTATATTGCTTTTATATCAATCAAAACAAACAAAATGTAGTAATTTAGCTAGCTTTTAAAAGCATTATTTGGACAAAATCAAATAAAGTAAACCTAATGAATAAATTAAAATTCGCTCTAGCTACTTTGTTGTTTGCTTTTTTATTTTCTTTTACAGCGAAATCACAAGGGAGTATTTTAGAACAAAACGACTTATCTAATATTAAGATAGATTCTTATTCAGATGATCAAATAAATTCCTTGCTCCAACAATCAGAAAAATTAAATATGAGCAAAGCTGATCTTTTCAATAAACTAGTTGAAAAGGGGATACCAGAATCAGAATTACAAAAGCTCAAAAATCGTACGCAGAATTCAACTCAAAAAATTATTAAAAAAGAAGAGTATAATTCTGCCAACAGAACTTATGACGAATCCAATGGAAGTATACCAATGGAGGATAACAAAAAAGATCTTACAATATTTGGGGCTGAGTTGTTTACAAAAAACAGTTTGGTATTTGAACCCAATATCCGTATACCTACACCCTCATCATATATATTAGGAACAGACGATGAACTTGTCGTCAATGTTTTTGGATCAAGTGAAAAAAAATACAATTTAAAAGTTTCTGAAGATGGACAGATTTATGTTCCCAATGTGGGTCCTTTGTATGTAAGCGGCTTATCTATTGAACAGGCAACTCTGAAAATAAAATCAAAACTCTCCAAAACTATTTATCGTGCCATTAATTCAGGACAAACCAGTGTACAAATTTCACTCGGAAATATTAAAAGTATAAGAGTAGTAGTAATTGGAGAAGCTGAAAAAACAGGAACATACACCGTTTCCTCATTAACTACCTTATTTAATTTATTGTATTTATGCGGAGGTCCCAA
>JAIXWH010000089.1 GCA_027484165.1 Chitinophagaceae bacterium
GCTAATGATTGTTTCATCTTGTTTATAATAAGATTGTAAAAGTATTGAATTATTGAAATAAATACTCAAAACGGAAGTCTTGAAATACACATATATAGAGCGATAATTCCACATATAAATGACATACTTATTGTCCACCATCTTTGTTTTAGTCCAGCTGAAGCAGTAAAAATATAGGTTACATAAAGAATAGTCATCACAACTATAGTTTGCCCAACTTCAATTCCAATATTGAAGCTAAGTAAAGGAATAGTAATGGTTTGTGTTTTCGCAACCATAAATCTGATTGTATTTGCAAAGCCCATACCATGAATCAGACCAAAAAAAATCGCCATCAAATATTTCCATTGAATATTTCTTGATTTGTCTGTTTCATGTGGTAATATGTTATGAACACTAGTAATGATAATGGTTAAAGGTATCAGAAATTCAATCCAATTATTATTGAATTTGATGATGTTTAATGAACAAAGTGCCAGAGTTAAGGAATGTCCAAGTGTAAATGCGGTAATTAATATCAATACTTTTCTCCAATCAGACAATTTATATATACAAGTGAGGGATACTAAAAATAGGAGATGGTCGAGTGCATCGAAACTAATGATATGATTCCAACCCAACAGAAAATAAAGTGTAAAATCCTCCATTTGAACGATTACTTATTTTGTAATTCTTATTTTTGAATAATAAATATCGAATTGTTCGCTCTATTTTTCAAATTATTTTATAATGGTTTATTTTTTAAACAGATTTGTTGGATGCTTTTTGATCTGGATTTTATTCACTTCAAACACAATCCATCCTATATATATGAGTGTTACTGAAATTGAACACAATTCAAAAGAACATTCACTTGAAATCAGTTGTAAAATATTTACTAATGATTTTGAATCGCAGCTTAAAAAGAGTAATACCCAAAAAGTAGATTTATTAAATCCCGAAGTGAAAAACAAAATGAATGTTTTGATTGAAAGCTATATTCAAAATCATTTGAAAATAGCTGTAAATAACAATTCGATTGCCAAAATGAAGTTCATCGGCTTCGAGCAGGTTGAAGATGCAATTGTGTCTTATTTCGAAATCAATGGCATTAACAAAGTGAATTCTATAAAAATTGAGAACTCTATTCTTTATGAATACAGTGATCAGCAAATTAATTTAATGCACGTAACAGTGAATGGAAATAGAAAAAGTTATAAGCTTAATAATCCAGATAGTCAGACAGCATTTAATTTTTAATTTTCGTTCATCTCTTCTTTTAGGTCCTCTGAAATCTTCAAAAGAATTTTGTCGATTCTTTGACCATCCATGTCTATGATTTCAAAATTAAAATCTTTCCATGAAAAAGTTTCTCCAGTTGATGGAATATGTTCTAATTCATGCAATACAAAACCCGCTAAAGTATCAAATTCATGTTCTCCTTCATTCATCCAGTCTGCTCTTTCAAAATAGCTGAGGAAATCGTAAAATTGAATGAGTGCATCTACAAGATAAGTGCCGTCTTCTCTTTTGATAATTTCATATTCGTCTTGTCCAGCCTGAGGAACATCTCCTACAATGGCTTCCATGATATCGTTAAGTGTAATCATTCCTTCCAATGTTCCATATTCATTCACGATAAAGCAGGTGTGAATTTTTGAGTTTTTAATTTTTTCGAGTAGTTGATATGCTTTGTTGTTTTCGGGAACAAATAATGCAGGCTTTATGATGCTATCTAGTTTAGTGTCAGAGGTACACTTAACTAAGTCTTTTACATAAACTAATCCTTTTATTTCGTCAATTACGCCATCGCATACAGGGTAGGTACTAAAAATGATTTCATTCAATTTAGATTTAACTTGTTCAACTGTATCATTAATATCAAGCCAAACAATTTCAGTTCTATGAGTCATTAATGAAGTGATATTTCTGTCGCCCAAATGAAATACCCTTTCAATAATTTCTTTCTCATCTTCATCAATAGAACCATGTTCGCTTCCTTCAGATATCATTGCCTTAATTTCCTCTTCAGTAACTGCATTGTCTGATGGTTTTTTGATTTTAAATAATTTAAAAATCAAAGAGGTAATACCCGAAAGCAACCAAACAAAAGGATAAAAGATTGATGAAATCAAGTTCATTGGACGAGCGACTACTCTGGATATTTTTTCTGCACGAAGGAGCCCAAGTTTTTTTGGAATCAATTCGCCAAAGATGATAGATAAAAATGTTACACATACAACAACTATTGAAGTGGAAATAGAGGCTGCATATTCTTTTAAAGCGGGGTAGCTTTCTATGTATGGTTTTAAATCAGTGCCGAATTTTTCGCCTGAATAAACACCCGTGAAAATAGCAACTAATGTGATTCCAATTTGAGCAGTACTTAAAAATCTTTCAGGATTATCTATAAGATTCAATGCAGCTTTCGCTTTCTCGTCACCTTTATTGGCAAGACTTTCCACCCTCGTTCTTCTAGCACTAATTAATGCAATTTCACTAACAACAAAAAGGCCGTTAATTAAAATGAGTAGCAGTAATATAAAAATTTCCATGAGATAATTTACATGCAATATACATGATTCCAAATATATGACTTCAGATTTTGCAGTAATGAAACAAGATTATTTAATTAATATTAATACAAATGTTTCCAATTCCCCATCTCGATTTTTTGGGTTTAAAAATTTTAAATTCAATCGAGTTACAGGAAAGTCTGATCCTTGGTAAAGTATCTTAAAGTTTTTTCCTTGATTTTTTAATTCTGACAATTTATTTTCAGTAGTTATTATATAATCACCGATTCCGATTGTATTTACATTTTCTTTATTTCCAATGATTGCTTTTGAATAAAAATTTAAACTTCTCCAAATCGTAAATTTATAGGTATAGGTTTTATTTGTGGGGATCTTGTTTGCTGAAATCCACTTTCCAACTGAACTTCCTGCTTGATAATTTAATAGTGATGGGTAAAGCCATGTGTTTAAAAATAGATTTAAGCCCAAACTTGTGTATATTAAAATAAAGATCAGTATTTTTCTTTCTCCTTTATTTTTTAAGAAAAAAACAATTAAACCAACCAACACAATAAATGCAAGCGCTGAAACATACCAATGAATTGTATTAAATGAAATGGCTAAAATTAATACCAATATTATCCATAGTAAAATAAAAATCACTAAATGTCCGTAGAGTATTTGTTTGAAAAATTTTGGATACTTGTTATCGCTAATTAGATTATTTAGAAATTCAGCAGTTATGATAGCAGCAAAAGGAAAGCCAACAAAAATATAATGTGGCAATTGGTATTTGCTCATGCCAAGTGATAAATAAGTTAGAATAAAACCGCCTAGAGTAATAAATTCTTGTTTACTTCCAACCCTCAATTTATTGGAAACAAGTATTTTAATTTGAAAAATTAGTGCACATAAAAAAATAATGATCCAAGGAAGAAAAGACCATAGCATATTTTGTAATAAAAAGAAGATATTGCTATTGTTATTCCAACTTGATTCGCCAGTGATTCTTCCAAAACTTTGTGTCCAATAAAAGAAACGAAGCCCAGATACATGATGTTCTCCATTAACTAATTTTTCAGGATGCAAGTCGAATTGCTTAAACAGCCCCCAACTCATGGGAAGCAATAAAAAAGAAATAATAAAGATACCAAGTACATATTCCCATTTAAATAGGTAACTAAATTTTTTTTGTGAAATGAGATGTGAGCCTATAGCAAAACAAGGCACCAAAAGAGCAATAGGTCCTTTAGTCATCATTCCAAAAGCTATAGCTAAAACTCCTAAAAAAAAATGGTATAATTTTTTATGTTGAATCCAACTAGCTAATTGCCAAACACTAAAAATAACCCATGCCATTAAAATGGTATCGGTTCTAACATCATGAGTCATTAAAAAAAATCCTTGTGAAGAAGCTAATATCAGTGCCGAAAGTATTGCAGTTTTATTGTCGTAAAATAATTTGGAAAGTTTGTATGTAGAAAAAACTGCAATAATTGCGAATAAAAATGAAGGTAATTTGTAGGAGAAATTACTAATGCCGAATATTTTCATACTAATTGCACTAACCCAAAATAGAAAAGGAGGTTTATCTAAATAATCTTTTCCTAAATCATAAACTTGAAGGAAATGACCTGTGCTCAGCATCTCTCTGCTAATAGATGCATACTGAGCAGCATCAATATCCATAATGTCTATTCTTAAACCAATCAAACATATTATTCCAATAATGAAAAATGAAAACAGATAAAATTTATTCATACCTAAAAAGTTTGTACAATTATACTTTTATATTTTGTCATGAAAAATGTTCCAGTCAGCCAGCCTATACCACACCCTAACAAGGCACCACCTAGTACATCCATTGGAAAATGTACGCCTACATATACTTGGGCATAAGAAATTAAACCAGCCCAAACAAAAAATACTGATACATAATTTCCCCAAACATTTTTCATGGTAATCCAAATAAACATGGCAATGCCAAAATGATTGGCGGCATGTGAAGAAGTAAAGCTTCCATTTTGTCCACAATGATTAACAAGTATTCTTATTGTATCAAATAATGTGGGATCATTGCAGGGTCTAATTCTGTCGAAATAAGGTTTAATTAATCTGCTGCTAATAAGATCTGTAAAAGCGGGTGTCAAAGCAATGCCAATTATCCAAGGCAAACTTTTTTTTGGAAAATTAATGATTATATATACTAATAAAAATAAATAAAGTGGAATCCAGATTAGCTTTTCTCTGATAAAAGGCATTATAGCATCTAAAAAATCATTGACAAAATGCTGATTGATTAATTTGAAAAGAGTTTTGTCTATGTTTATTATTTCCTTTATCATAATTTCAGTTGTAAAGCTACTTAAAATAAATTTTGGATAACTTACTTGTAGTTGGATAATTTTGTGCAACTATATTTAAAAAATTGATAAATCAATCATTACTTTTCATTGTATTTTGTAAAAAAGTACTCAAATCTATATAATTTGCAGTCGATGAATAAACTTTCAATAATAATGCCTGCCTTCAATGAAGCCAACACTATTCAAATTACTCTTCAAAAAGTTGTAGATGTAAACTTGATTCATGACTTTAAAAAAGAAATTATCATTGTCAATGATTGTTCAAATGACAATACTGAAGAATCTGTACAAAAATTTATTTTAGAAAATCCTGACACTGAAATCGTTTACTGCAAACATGAAGTCAACAAAGGAAAAGGAGCCGCCATTCATACAGGAATTGAAAAAGCGACAGGAACACATATAATAGTTCAGGATGCAGATTTAGAGTATGACCCATTAGAATTTAATATTTTACTTGGGCCAGTAATTTTTGCTAAGGCCGATGTCGTTTATGGCAGTAGATTTATTGGGGGTAATGCTCATAGAATTCTTTTTTTCTGGCACACCATCGGAAATAGAATGCTGACTTTTTTTTCAAATATGTTTTCCAATTTGAATCTTACGGATATGGAAACTTGCTATAAATTATTTGATGCACAAATAATAAAGTCAATTCATCTTAATGAAAAAAGATTCGGGTTTGAACCTGAAGTAACTCAGAAGATAGCTAGAATCAAAGGGATAAAAATATACGAAGTAGGGGTATCTTATTATGGCCGTACTTACGATGAAGGAAAGAAAATTGGATGGAAGGACGGGTTTAGAGCACTTTATTGTATTTTAAAGTACGGACTTTTCAAGGCGAGGTAATGGGTTTTAATTTTATTGCCATTCTATTGACATCTTTAAATTTATGACTTCTTAGCAACTACAATCATTCTAGGACTTTCATTTTCATCATAATCTCCTAATGTATAATTTCCGAAAACTGTTTTAATTTTTATTCCAAAAGGGGTCATCATTTTATTAAAGTCGTTTAAACTGTATTTGGCTACTGCTTCTGTGTAAGAAATCGGATTTGATAAATTAGGGTCATCTATCAATATTTTTTTATAAAACTTGAGATCATCATACCATTTGGTGATCCTAAAGGAAATGTCTCCAATATTTTTTTCTTCCTGATGTATGATATGATTTTCTGTGTATTTCGAATTAAGATAATCAATAACAAAAGTTCCTTCTTTTTTCATCGCATGAATCATGGATTCAAGCGCATTGATATGCTCCCTCTCTGTATCAAAATATCCAAAACTGGTAAAAAAGTTAAATACGAAATCAAAATAATTCACCCAAAAGGTTTGTCGCATATCATGCTGATAAAAATGTAAATTATCAGCTTCATATTTTAGTGCTTCATCAATACTTGCTCCACTCAGGTCTATTCCGGTAACATCAAACCCCATATTAGCCAAATGGATAGAATGCCTTCCTTTACCACAAGCAACATCCAGCATGGTTGATTTTTTGTCGGGCTTCAGATAACTAATCAAAGCATCAATAAACAAGCTTGCCTCATTTTTATCCCTGTTTTGATATAATAGATGGTAATAATGGGAATTGAACCAGTCTTTAAACCATAAATCTTGCATAAGACAAAGTTAAGCTTATAAATTCAGTAGTGTGGGTAAATATCAGTTTCTAAAATAGTCTACTCAAAAAGCTTCGTTATCTTTGCTCCGCAAAACAGAATTATATGGCATTGGTAAAAAGTATATCAGGAATCAGAGGAACTATTGGAGGAAAAACCGGACAAAATTTAACGCCTTTAGATATTGTAAAGTTTTCAGCAGCTTATGGAACTTGGTTGTTAACTACAATTCAAAATGACAGAAAAGAAAAATGCAAAGTAGTTATTGGAAGAGATGGCAGAATAAGTGGTAAAATGGTAAAGGATTTGGTAAATGCTACATTGATTTCTTTAGGAATTGATATCATAGATCTCGATTACAGCACAACACCTACAGTAGAAATGACTGTTAAGTTTTTGAATGCTGATGGCGGTATTATTTTAACTGCAAGTCACAATCCAATGGAATGGAATGCGCTTAAGCTCTTAAATAATAAAGGAGAATTTATTAGTGGAGATGAAGGCAAGCTTATTTTACAATTGGCAGAAAAAGAAGTATTCGAATTTTCATCAATAGAAAAAGTTGGAAAAGTTTTTACTAATGATAAAATGCTGGAAGCTCATATACAGTCAATATTAGATTATAAACTGGTTGATGTAAAAGCGATAAAAAAAGCAAATTTTAAAATTGTTTTGGATGCGGTAAATAGTACTGGGTCTATAGCGGTTCCCGCATTACTTAAAGCATTGGGTGTAGAAGAAGTAGTTGTGATTAATGAAGAAGTTACCGGGCATTTCGCTCATAATCCTGAACCATTGCCGGAGCATTTAAGAGAGTTAAGTCATAGTGTTGTTGCAAACAAAGCGTCATTGGGAATTGCTGTTGATCCTGATGTTGACCGTCTTTGTTTTGTATGTGAAGATGGGAGCATGTTTGGAGAAGAATATACTTTGGTTGCCGTTGCTGATTATGTATTGAGCAAACAGAAGGGAAATACGGTAAGCAATATGTCTTCAACCAGAGCCTTAAAAGATGTTACTATAAAACATGGTGGCGAATATTTTTCAAGCGCAGTAGGAGAGGTAAATGTGGTAAATAAAATGAAAGAAGTGAATGCAGTTATCGGAGGCGAGGGTAATGGAGGAATAATCGTTCCTGAATTGCATTATGGAAGAGACGCATTAATTGGAATTGCTTTATTTTTAACCCATTTGGCTAACAGTAACAAAAGCATCAAGCAACTCAGAAATACTTATCCTGATTATTTTATGAGCAAGAATAAAATAACGCTTGCAGAAAATGTAGATGTTCAATCTGTATTCAAAAAAATTAAAACGAAGTACAAATCAAATCCCATTAATACTGATGATGGATTGAAAATAGAATTCGATAATGATTGGGTGCATTTACGCACAAGTAATACAGAACCCATTATCAGAATTTATGCAGAAAGTAATTTTGAAACCACAGCAGATAATATAGCAATGAGACTGATTCAGGACATCCACGAATCGATGTCGTAATTTTTAAATTGACAAAATATGACAAGAATATATTTTGATAATGCCGCTACAACAACTCTTGATCCTGCAGTATTGGAGGCAATGATGCCCTATCTAACCAATAAATTTGGCAATCCATCTTCAATTTATTCTTATGGAAGAGAAACAAGGATGTCTCTAGAGAATGCCCGTAAAACTGTTGCTAAAATTTTAAATGCTACTCCTGCAGAAATATTTTTTACAAGTGGAGGAACTGAAAGTAACAATACTGCTATTTTAACTTCGATTCGTGATTTGGGTTGTAAGCATATCATATCTTCCGAAATTGAACATCATGCAGTGACTCATACAGTTGAGCATTACTGCAAACAGGGTATGGTTACAGCTAGCTATGTGAGTTTTTTGGATGATGGACATGTTGATTTGAATCATCTTGAAGAATTACTCTCAAATTCAAATCAAAAAACTTTGGTTTCATTGATGCATGCCAACAATGAAATTGGAAACATACTTGATATCAAAAAAGTAGGAGAGCTTTGCAAAAAGTATAATGCCATTTTTCACAGCGATACTGTTCAAACGGTTGGGCATTTTCCTTTTGATTTAAAAGATATTTATGTTCATTTTATAACAGGAGCAGCTCACAAGTTTCATGGTCCAAAAGGAGTGGGTTTATTGTATATCAATAATGAAATCAAGGTAAATCCATTTGTTTTCGGTGGGGGACAAGAGAGAAATATGAGAGCAGGTACTGAAAATATTTATGGTATCGTTGGTTTTGCAAAAGCGCTGGAGTTGGCTACAGAAAATTATGAGCAAGACAGCGCCTATATAAAAGAGCTGAAACAATACATGTGTGATGAGTTGAGTAAAACCACTGCTGGAATTTCATTTAATGGAGATGTTCATGGAAATTGTTTGTATACTGTTGTGAGTGTGAGTTTTCCTAAAACAGAAAAGTCGGAAATGCTGCTATTTAATTTAGATATCAATCATATTTGTGCAAGCGGTGGCAGTGCATGCTCTTCTGGTGCCAATGCAGGAAGTCATGTAATCAATGCGATTAGCAAAGATAAAAACCGTGTAACCGTTAGGTTTAGTTTTTCAAAAAATAATACTAAATCGGAAATAGATTTAGTAATCCAGAAAATAAAGGAAATCCTCTAAAACTGATAACCCAACACATCAGTTAATGATGTAGGCAAATTGGGAAGTTTTCTCCTGTCAATTAAAAAGCTATTGAGTTGTGATATTTCTTTGAAAATGTAATGTTTGTCCATAGCGCCTTGTAAGTATCCGGCACCGCTACTTCCTCCTGTTCCAATTCTGCTTCCAATCATTCTTCTTACCATATTAATATGTCTGTAACGCCAGTTTCCCATCTGATTGTCTATTTCCAACAAGGTATCTAATAATTCGAAAGGAACTTCCAACAAAGGATATCCTCTGTAAAGCATGAGGAATAAAGCAGAACGACAAGCAGCAGCACTTAAATTTCTTTCAGTGGAATCTGTATAAAATAATTGCTTGAATATTTCACTGTTTGCTTTTTCAGAATCGGCTAAAGTGGAATTGTAAATATTCTCGTATTGGTTAAAGAATGGATGTTGAACAGTTGAGTTATCCCAGAATTTAGATTCACTTAAAAAGGGCATGCGCTCCAACCACTTATTTATAAGTTGAAGAAGTGAAGTCTCATTTTCTGCATCTTTTATAGTTTTAATGTCATTTTCATTCAATTGAGAAGTGTAATAATTCTGACCATGTCTATTCTCAAATTTTAATCCCAATTTCGCCTCAATCATTTTAAATTGCCAGCTCTGAAAACCGGAAGCAGGCCTTAATAAATCTCTAAAATCTAAGAAATCCATAGGGGTCATGGTTTCCAAGATATCGACTTGTTGTACAAGCACTTTTAAAATTGTTACAACACGTTGCAAACGATGAACAACAGTTTGCAATTCATTTTTATTATCGTTTACTATTGGTTTTTTTAGAATGGAAATTGCTGATTCCAATTCAAATAAAATCTGTTTGAACCAAAGTTCATATGCCTGATGAATGATAATAAAAAGCATTTCGTCATGCGCAGGAGTTTTACCTACTTTAAAACTTTCAGGTTCTTGTGAGTTGATGATTTTGTCAAGCTGAAGATATTCTCCGTAGTAAACAGATTTTTGATCCATCTTTATTTTTTTTACAAACTTAGGTATTTAGTTGATTGGTTGATTGGTTGATTGGTTTTTAAAAACTTTGCGAAACTTTGTGACTTTGTGTCTTTGCGGCAATAAACAAGTAGAGCGATAAAGCTATAATTGCGAAGCAACTTAAACCTCTTGAACCTCCGAAACTTTTGAAACCTTCCAAACCTTGGTAATCCTATCTAATCAAAACCGTTGTTCCTTTTCTCTCCACAGGCTTCTTTTTTTCTAAATCATAATAGGATAACATCCAAACATAAGTGCCGATATCGAGCGCCTTTCCCTTAAATTTTCCATCCCACTTCTTAAGCCAGTTTTCTGTGTAAAAAACACGCTCTCCAAAACGGTTATAAACACTGAATTTTAAATTGTTTGTTTTATACGCATTAAGGGGGTATAGATAATCATTGATTCCATCGTTGTTTGGGGTAAATGCAGAGGGAACATCTATGTAGCAGTTCCAAACTACAGTGAGTAATTTAATTGCGGTGTCACTACAGGGAACATTATTCGATACAATTAATCTTACAGGAACGTTGTAGTTAATATTAAGTGTAGTATTGTAATTTTGCCCTGGAGGATTTTGAGATAATGATGAGTTCCCATTTCCAAAATCCCAACTCCAAGAAGATAAGATTCCTACACTTGTATCTTTAAATAGTACAATATCATCTGGGCAAATAAATTCATCAGAAATAAAACCTGCTTTGATGTAATTATTCAAATTGATTTGTTTTGATAGGGTATCATAACAAACACCATTATTTACAATAAGCTGTACATTTTTTATTCCAAACAAACTATATGAAACACTTCCAGACTGTGAACTTATAGGTGGTTGATTTTGAAAATTCCATAACCAACTATTTACGCCATTGAGTCCATTGTGATTAAAATTTATTATGTCCGATTTGCATCCAAAGTTGATGTTGTAAGTAAAATCGGCATTAACGGTATCGGATATACTAAAATTTAAAAATTGTCCGGGTGTACATTCCTGATTACATTCATCAATTAATGTATTGGTATCATTTCCTCTTACCAGAGTAATTCTGAAATTACCCGATCTTTGCAAAGGAGCAGATAAATCTACATATACTTTAAAGGTTTCTCCGCTTGTACAGTTCCCTCTTGCTCCTGTAATGTTTACAGGATAAGGACCAGAGATGATAAAGTCACTTCCATCTGATGCAATTGAGTTACACTTGATTGGTTTCTTAAACACAAGCTCAAGTGTTTTAGGTGTACATAATGGTTTAGTGACGCTATCCATCAAGGTGGGTAAAATTGTGTAAACGGTTAAAGGAATACTTTCTCCTGGTGGAACGTCTCTGTCGCAATCGTCTAATAAAGTATTTCCATCAATGCTTCCATTTTGAATAGTTAAGGTATAATTACCCGGTGGAATGGGATTGCTTAAAGTTAAAATGATAGAGTCGGTATCAAAACTTCCCGAACATCCAACTCCAACTGCTGAGATAACTCGTGTAAGACTAGTGCTTAATATAAATTCATCTCCATTTGATTGTATGGAGTTGCATTTCATTTTTTTATTCAATTTCACAGCTATTGTTGTTCCATCGCAAATGGCTTTTGCAGAATCAAGATTAGGTAATTTTGGATCGGTGATGCTGCCAGTTCCTCCACCAAACGATAATGAATAGCCGCTTTGACTATTTGTGAAATGACTCACCAGCAATAAATATTCATGCCCCTGAATGATATTAGGCATTGAGCTGAATAAGGGTACTCCAGGGCCTTCGCATAATACTAATGAATTTCCTGACGGTCCGGCGCCAGTTACTCCGGGCTCGCCACTCCAGTTGCATGCAACAAACATATTGATGTCACTGTATACATTATTTACATTTCTTCCTGTTATATCAAATAGTTGCCAATCGTAGTCGTCGTTCAAATCATTAGGTGTAATTTGAAATCCAAGTGTGCCTGAAATCCAGCAGGTAAAACGATACCAATAAGGATTTTTATCTGTAAAGTTTACATTTGGGCTGGTGCATCTTGATACCACATTGGTATTACCACAAATGTTCACAGAACTTTGAAAAAAAGAAGTCGTTCCACAAATGGGAAATGCCGTTGGTGCGGTTTGTCCTAGAGTTGTACAAGGTTGTGCTCTAACTTTATTAGATAAAGTCTGAACTAAAATGACAGTAAATATCAAATAAAATATGTTTTTGATTTTAATCATATCTATAGTCTCATTAGGTTATTTTTAATTGAGTTTACTTTTTATTTCCTGTAATTTTAATAAGGCTTCCACAGGAGTTAGTCTGTTGATATCAACATTTTCTAATATAGTTCTGATTTCATTAAAAGTAACTGAATGAGAATCAAAGATGCTGAGTTGTACTTTAGAATCATTCAGACTTTTCAATTCGTCATTGATTTGCTTTCCACTTTTATTATCCCTACTGCTTTCTAGTTTTGATAAAATTTCATTAGCTCTGTTGATTAGCAAAGGGGGCATTCCTGCCATACGTGCAACATGGATACCAAAGCTATGTGTGCTTCCTCCTTTTGCCAATTTGCGAAGAAAAACCACTTTATTACCAATTTCTTTATTGGTTATATGATAGTTTTTGATTCCTTTAAATTGATTTTCTAATTCATTCAATTCATGATAGTGTGTAGCAAAAAGTGTTTTTGGCTTTTGCTCACATTCATGAAGATACTCTGCAATACTCCAGGCAATAGATATACCGTCATAGGTTGAAGTTCCTCTTCCAATTTCATCTAAAATAATTAAACTTTTTGAACTTAGGTTGTTAATAATGCTTGCTGTTTCATTCATCTCTACCATAAATGTACTTTCGCCACCACTAAGGTTATCCGAAGCGCCCACTCTTGTAAATATTTTATCTGTCAATGGAATTTTAGCTGAACTTGCAGGAACAAAACTTCCCATGTGAGCCATTAGGGTAATTAAAGCCGTCTGACGAAGGATAGCACTCTTTCCGCTCATATTAGGCCCTGTAAGAATGATGATTTGTTGATTAGTATTATCTAATTGAACGTCATTATTGATATAAGTTTCTCCTATGGGTAAATTTCTTTCAATAACAGGATGTCTGCTTTCTTTCAATTCCAATTCTTTGCCATCATGAAGTAATGGTCTTTTATAACTGAATTGTAAAGCATTGTTGGCGTAACAACACAAACAATCCAATACAGCCATAACATGACCATTAATTTGCAGTGGAGCAATATAATCTTGAAGTTCATTCAATAAATCCTGGAAGAGTTGTTGCTCAATTTGAATGATTTTATCTTCTGCTCCCATAATCTTTTCCTCATAAACTTTCAATTCAGGAGTGATGTATCTCTCTGCATTAGCAAGAGTTTGTTTTCTGATCCAGGTTTCGGGAACTTTACTTTTATGTAGGTTGGTCACTTCCAGATAGTAACCAAATACATTGTTGAAACTGATTTTAAGGGAAGAAATGCCAGTGTTTAGTGCTTCCTTCTGTTGTAACTCAATTAAATAATTTTTTCCTCCACTTGAAATTTCTCTTAATTCATCCAGCTCTGCATGAATGCCTGCAGCAATGAGCCCACCTTTATTGGCAATAGCGGGAGGGTTTTCATTTATTTCTTTAATGATTTTATCAAGAATGTATTGGCAGGGATTGAGTGAATCTGCCAATCTTTTCAGATATTCATTTTTAGAAGTTGCACAAATCTCCTTGATATGTAAAGCTTGTTGTAAGCCTCTTGCTACTTGTAATACTTCTCTCGGATTGATTTTCTTTAAAGGTACTTTCGCAGATAATCTTTCAATATCACCTGATTGTTTGATGTGTTGGATGATTTTATTTCTTAATTCCACATCTGAAATCAGATATTCAACAGCTTCAAGTCTTTCGTTTATTCTTGATACATCATTCAAAGGCATCAACATCCATCTCTTCAGTAATCGAGCGCCCATAGGAGAGGAGGTATTGTTGATGGTATTAAACAGCGTGTTGGCTTGTTCATTATTAGAAATGAGTTCAAGGTTTCTGATGGTGAACTTATCCATCCACAAATGATCATCTTTGTTGATCCGTTGTAAAGAAGTAATATGCTGTAGATTCGGATGTTCTGTATCTTTCAGATAATGCAATATGGCCCCTGAAGCAATCACGCCATTTTTTAATTCTTCAACACCAAAACCTTTCAAACTATGAGTATTGAAATGTTTTAAAAGACTTTCATGAGCATAATTGTCTGCAAAAATCCATTCATCTAATCCATAAGTGAAGAAATGATTGCCGAATGTTTCCTTGAAAAATTTGAGTTTATTTCTCTGAAAGATGACTTCAGAGGGTTGCAGGCTTTGTAGCAATTTGTCTGCATACTCCTTATCACCTTCGGCAATAAAAAACTCTCCTGTTGAAATATCTAAAAAAGAGATACCTATAATTTCATTTTCAAAATGTAAAGCTGCAAGAAAGTTGTTTGTGTTGTGCTCAAGAAGTTTATCGTTAATAGCAACTCCAGGTGTGACTAATTCTGTAACTCCTCTTTTAACGATGCCTTTTGCGGCTTTGGGATCTTCAAGTTGATCACAAATGGCTACTCTATAGCCCGCTTTAACCAGTTTGTGCAAATAGGTATCAAGTGCATGATGGGGAAAACCTGCCAATTCCAAAGAAGAAGCGTTGCCATTATTTCTTTTGGTAAGCGTGATGCCTAAAACGGTAGAAGTATTGATTGCGTCTTGTCCAAAAGTTTCGTAAAAATCACCCACCCTGAACAATAATATCGCATCAGGATATTTTGCCTTGATGGCATTATGTTGCTGCATTAAGGGAGTTTCGGTGGATGCCTTCGCCATAGTTGACAAATTTAATACATTAAGCACGATTTTCTTTATCCAAATGTGTTTCAATTTGGTTGCGTCTAAAATGATAATAGTCAAGTGATTTTCCAATGGTATTATTAACACTTTATTACCATTACTAATTAATATTCAAAAAACAATAAAGATTGTACCCTTATCTTTGCGAAGTAATTTTAAAACTAAAAATTTTAATAATGAAGTCATTGTTTTTGGGTTTAATTGGTTCTCTATTTTTTTCGCTTTCTGCTTCGGCACAGGTGCCAAAAGGGATGGGTAAAAGCGATGCGGATGCTAAAAAAATATTGGATGCAACTAGTGCTAAGTTTAAAGGGTATAAATCAGTGACAGCTAAATTTGTTTTGAAAATTGAAAATGCTTCTGGAAAATCAATTGGTACCAAATCTGGTTCAGTATTCATGAAGGCAACCAAGTATCGTATTTCAATGCCTGGCCAGGAAATGTTTTCCGACGGGTCAACTACATGGTCATATGAAAAGTCTTCCAATGAAGTGACCATTAACAAAATAGATCCAGCCTCAAACTCTATTACTCCTCAGAAGTTATTTACCAATTTTTACGATAAAGATTTCTTATACAAGTTAAATGGCAAAGTAAAAGTGGGAGGGAATGATATGCTGGAAATTGAGTTAACTCCTGTAGATAAGAGCAAGCCTTTTCATAAAGTTTTATTGTATATAAGCAACTCAACTATTTATTCAACAAAGGTTTATGAAAAAACGGGAAATAGATATACTTATAGCGTTAGCAACATGAATACCACCTCAGTTGTTCCTGATAATATCTTTGTTTTTGATGCTAAAAAGTATCCAGGTGTGGAAGTGGTTGATTTGAGATAAGTCAAAATTCTAAAACTTATTTACCCCATCTGTAACTGTCTTGCTTTAATCCTGCCAAGTCAATTACTCGGTCTACTACTGTAGCTGCAACTTCTTCGATAGTTTTAGGATTACTGTAAAATGAAGGAGTAGCAGGACATATAATTCCTCCGGCCAAAGTGATGGCTTCCATGTTTCTGATATGGATTAGGTTGTAGGGGGTATCTCTTGCAACGCAGATTAATTGTCGCCTTTCTTTTAAGATTACATCCGCTGCTCTTGTAATTAAATCGTTCGAAATTCCATTTGCAATTCTACCTAAGGTGCCCATACTACAAGGTATGATAATCATTGTGTTATACATTCCAGAGCCTGATGCAAATGGAGCATTAAAATCTTGTTGTTCAAAATATTTTACAGGCAAGCTTTTGTAGCTTTCGTCTTCTAATTCGGTATGCCATACCTCCTTTGCGTTGGTGGTCATAAGTAAGGAAAGTTCCTCTATCTGATCAGTTAGTTTCGTCAATTTATCCAAAAGTACTTTGGCGTAAATCGAACCACTCGCACCTGTAACTGCTACCACTATTTTTTGCATGGGTATATATTTGATATAAAAAACTGTATGATTGAAACAAAATTAAACCTAAAAGGTTGAAAACTTAAATGTTTAAGGGTTTAAAAGATATATCAATTGAATGAACAATTTCTCGAATCAACTAATTGTCAAATCTCCAAATTGTATTTAATTTCACTCATGCTTCAACGTAAACTCAATCTCTTTCAATCTACGGTTCTCAATATGATTGACATGGTTGGAATCGGCCCATTTGTAACAATGCCTATAGTAATCGGTTATTTGGGAGGAATGTATATCTATGCATGGATTGCCGGTGCTGTATTGTCTTTGATAGATGCTATGATTTGGAGTGAGTTGGGGGCGGCCTATCCTCTTTCCGGAGGAAGTTTTAATTTTTTAAGTGAGGCTTATGGTAAAAATAAGGCAGGCAAGTTGATGAGCTTTTTGTATACCTGGCAAACTATTATTCAGGCGCCTTTAGTAGCAGCTTCCGCAGCAATAGGTTTTGCCACCTATTTATTGTATTTGTTTCCAGATTTAAGTGTTTGGGAACAAAAAATAGTTTCAGGTTCAGTAATCATTTTCATTACAATTTTGCTTTACAGAAAGATAGAAAGCATTGGTAAGATTGGAGTATTACTTTGGATTGGAGTGATTGGTACTTTGGGGTGGATCATATTTGGAGGATTGACGCATTTAAATGGTTTTCAATTATTTAAAGAATTAAACTCAAATATAGGTTTAGCTGAAATTGTGTCATTTACATTCGGTCAAGCCTGTGTAAAAACCATTTATAGTTACTTGGGATATTACAATGTTTGCCATTTAGGAGGAGAGATTAAAAATCCTGGAAAGAATATTCCAAGAAGCATGTTTATCTCTGTAATTGGAATTGCAGTTTTGTATTTATTGATGAATTTAAGTGTCACTAGTGTTGTGCATTGGCAGGAAATAAAATCTTGGCAAGAAAGCGGCATTAATAGTTTTGTGGTGAGTATTTTCATTGAGAGAATCTACGGAGCAACAGCAGCTAAAATTGCAACGGTGATGATTTTATGGGTAGCCTTGGCATCTTTGTTTGCTGTTTTATTGGGTTACTCCCGTGTACCTTATGCTGCAGCTACCCAAGGCGCATTTTTTAAAATCTTCGCCAAATTACATCCTACTAAAAACTTTCCATATATATCACTACTAGTTTTAGCTTCAATAGCTTTCGTTTTCAGTTTATTGTTCAGAATGGGAGAAGTGATTAGCGGTATTCTTGCCATGAGAATTATGGTACAGTTTATCGGTCAGGCTATTGGGGTAGTATTACTGAGAAAAAGAAACGGAACAAAACATTTGCCTTATAAAATGCCTCTTTATCCTTTACCAGTTATTCTTGCTATTTTGATGTGGCTATTTATTTTTTATGCAACGGGATTGACCATTATTACCACTTTCTTTGTTGTGGTGGGAAGTGGCTTGTTGGTGTATTTGGTAAAAGCGAAATTAAACAAGGAATGGCCTTTTGAGAAGGTTTGATAAAGTTTAAAAGGTTTGGTAGGTTCAAAAGGTTCAAGGTTAAGAAATCAAAAGTTGAAATTCAAAACTGAACAACAAACTATAAAATACAAACTTATTATTCTCCAATCAACCTCTCAACCTCTCAACCAATCAAATAATCACCACATCTCCAATTCATCAAATTAGAACTTCTCCGCCATATCAGGAATCTCAGCTGCTTTGTAAATTCCCATGTCCAATTTCTTCTTGGTTTCTTCAAATGCCTTCAAAGTTTGATCAACATCTTCAAAACTATGGGCTGCTGTAGGTATTAATCTGTAGATGATATCTCCTTTTGGAATAACTGGATAAACTACAATACTGCAGAATATGTGATAATTCTCTCTCAAATCCATTACCATTTGTGTAGCTTCTGGAACATCACCCTTCATATAAATAGGGGTTACTGGAGAGTTAGTATTTCCAATATCAAATCCTCTTTCTTTTAAACCATTTTGCAAACGTGCTACATTATCCCAAAGTTTTTTTCTCAACTCAGGCATATTGATGGTCATTTCCATTCTCTTCAACATTCCTTCTACAATGATGAGTGGTAAGCTCTTTGCAAAGATTTGTGAGCGGGTATTGTATCTCAAATATTTAATAACAGCTTTTGGTCCGCTGATAAAGGCACCAATACTTCCCATACTTTTTACAAATGTGCTGAAATATAAATCTATTCCATCCTGACATCCCTGAGCTTCATCAGCACCGCCACCAGTTGGTCCCATATAGCCAAAACCATGAGCATCGTCAATTAATATTCTGAATTCGTATTTTTTCTTTAACGCAACAATTTCTTTTAATATGCCTTGCTCTCCATCCATTCCAAAAACCCCTTCAGTAATAACTAAAATGCCACCACCATTCTTTGCTGCTAATTCTTTTGCTCTTTGTAATTGCTTTTCACAATCTTCAATATCGTTATGTTTGAAAGCATAACGGTGACCCATATGTAATCTTACGCCATCAACGATACAAGCATGTGATTCTGCATCATATACAATCACATCTCTGCGATTTACCAAAGCATCAATACAACTCATAATGCCCTGATAGCCAAAGTTCAATAACATGGTATCCTCTCTACTCACGAATTTACTGATTACATTTTCCAACTCTTCGTGCTTGGTAGAGTTACCGCTCATCATACGCGCACCCATCGGATTTCCCATACCATATTTAGCTGCAGCTTCTGTGTCTGCTTTTCTTATTTCTGGATGATTAACTAATCCTAAATAATTATTTAAACTCCATACAATCATATCCTTTCCTCTGAATTGCATACGAGGTCCTAATTCTCCATCCAATTTAGGAAACGCAAAATAGCCATGAGCTCTGTCCATGTGTTGTCCAATTGGTCCGCCATCTTTAACTAATTTTTCAAAAACATCCATGATAGTAATATTTTTAGGATTAAGCTGTTTTATTATGCTGCAAAAATAAGGTTTTGAGCTTAAAATATTCATTGTTTCATAATATAGAGGTTTGTAAACAATGAAAGTTTCTTCTTATATCTTTGTTCAAATAAAATCTATGTATAAAAAATGTTGGTTTTTTACTTTATTCATTTATTTGATTTCAGTTTCTGCATTTTCTCAAATAAAAAAAGATATTTCAAATGCTGATTCAATAAAAACTTCGCCCAAACTAGTAATTGGTTTGGTTATAGATCAAATGAGATGGGATTATCTGTATAGATATAAAAATCTGTATGGCAAAACAGGATTTGTACGGTTGCTTCAAAATGGATTCAGTTGTGAAAATACACTGATCAAGCACATCCCAACTTATACCGCTGTTGGTCATACAGGTATTTTTTCAGGAAGTGTTCCTGCAATTCATGGAATAATTGGAAATAACTGGTTTGATAAAAAAAACAATAAACTGGTTTATTGTACAGGAGATTCAACTGTAACAGGAGTGGGTTCCGATAATGAAAATGGAAAGATGAGTCCTCGGAATTTATTGGCAGATGAAGTGGGCGACGAATTACGTTTGAGCAACAATTTTAGTTCAAAAGTAATTGGGATTTCTTTGAAAGACAGATCTGCAATTTTATCTGCAGGACAAAGTGCCAACGCTGCCTATTGGTTTGATGAAAAAACCGGAAAGTTTATATCCAGTTCTTATTATATGAAAAATCTTCCAAAATGGGTTGAGCAATTCAATAATGAAAAGAAACCAGATCGTTATAAACAACAAACTTGGTTCACAAAGCTGCCTTTGGATAAATACACTTTGAGTTCAAATGACAATGTAGACTTTGAATCTCATTTTCCAGGTGAAAAAACAAATACTTTCCCTCATCAATTAGATCTAGATACAATTGAAAAATACGAAGCATTTATGACTTCGCCATTTGGAAATTCATTCACACTTGATTTTGCAAAGTCGGTCATTGAAAATGAAAATTTAGGTCAATCGAATTTTACAGATTTTCTTGCGGTTAGTTTATCATCAACAGATTATATTGGCCACTTATTTGGTCCAAATTCAGTTGAGATTGAAGACACTTACATTCGCTTAGACGAAGATATCGCTTCTTTTATCGATTATTTGGATGCAAAATTAGGAAGGAATAATTATTTAATCATGCTTACTTCAGATCATGGAGTAGCCCATAATTCTGGATTTTTGGAATCACATCAATTATATGGAAAAAATTTTAGTACGAAAGAATTATTCCAGCAACTGAATGAATTTATAGCTGTTAATTTTGGAATTAAAAATGGGATACAGCGAATTGAAAATTTTCAAATTTACTTGAGTGATTCTATTATTAGTAGTAATTCCTTTGATCTTATTGTAAAAGCGGTTGTTAAAAAAGTAGAATCAAACGCTTATGTTTCTTCTGCATTTGAACTAAAAAAAATAAATCAAACGATAATAGCCGATCATTTAAAATCACTAGTTTCAAATAGTTATTGTGAAAACAGAAGTGGTGATATACAAATTGTGCCCAAGCCCGCTTACTATAATGCTGGAAAAAAAATTTCCACTCACGGCTTATGGAATCCTTATGATAGCCATATTCCATTGATTTGGTTCGGCTGGAAAATCAAATCTGGGAAAACTTATCGCGAGTTACATATGTCGGATATAGCTCCAACTTTATCATCATTTTTAAACATCCAAATGCCCAATGGTTGTGTTGGAATGCCTATTCAAGAATTATTTTAAAGCGTATTGTTTTATAGATAATTAAATATCTTCGCCTACTCATTTATAATAAGATGAATAAATCTTCAAAAATATTTATTGCGGGCCATAGAGGAATGGTAGGATCAGCTGTGCATCAATTGTTAATCAACAAAGGCTATAATAATATAGTATGTCGTACATCAAACGAATTGGATTTAAGAAATCAGGAAGCAGTAGATACATTTTTCAAATTGGAGAAGCCTCAATTTATAATTGATGCTGCAGCAAGGGTAGGAGGCATTTTGGCAAATAATAATTATCCATATCAATTTTTAATGGATAATTTACAGATGCAGAATAATTTAATTCATTCTTCATTGAAACATGATGTTGAAAAATTTATTTTTCTTGGCAGCTCATGTATATATCCCAAATTAGCACCACAACCCTTAAGAGAAGAATATTTACTGACATCTGCTCTAGAACCTACGAATGAATGGTATGCACTTGCAAAAATTGCAGGAGTAAAGGCTTGTGAAGCTGTTAGAAAAGAATATAATCGAAATTTCTTATCATTAATGCCTACTAATTCTTATGGACCAAACGATAACTTTGATTTGAAATCTTCTCATGTGTTACCTGCGATGATTAGGAAATTTCATGAAGCAAAGTTGAATAACAATGCAGCAGTAACGTTATGGGGTAGTGGCGCTCCAATGCGAGAGTTTATTTATGTTGAAGATATAGCTAATGCAGTTGTTTTTGCATTTGAAAATGATTTAAAAGATCATTTATATAATTTAGGTACAGGAAAAGATCTAACTATTAGAGAGTTGGCCATGCAAATTCAAAAAACTATTGGTCATCAGGGAGAAATAATATGGGATAGTTCTAAGCCTGATGGAACACCACGAAAATTAATGGATATTTCCAAATTGGCGGAAGCTGGATGGACAGCTAAAACTTCTTTACAGGATGGTTTGAATTATACTTATCAATGGTTTCTAAAAAATGTGGATGGCTTGAGAGAAATGAAATTGTAATCAACAATAAAGAGCCTTTATGAAATTATTTACAAACTTTATATTTTTTATTTGTAGTGTTGTTTTTTTTACAAGTTGTAATCTCAGCGTAAAAGGCAAATGGTCGGAATCCGACAAACAACTTTTTCGAAAACAACTGTCAGAAGCCAAAGAGCTAAATGTTTTAGGTGATAACAAAACAAATTGGATTGAGTGCTATTTAAGTAAATGTGAGGCCAAATATTCTTGTTATAATGATGCAAACACGGATCATGATGGTGGTTGTGAAAAACTTGCACTAGAATGTAGAAATGAAATTCTTTCTCCCCAGAGTGTTCGGACACCCTGATTGGAATTAAACGAAAAGCCCACCATTTAAAATGGTGGGCTTTTCGTTTGTTGGGTTACTAGGATTCGAACCTAGACAGACAGAATCAAAATCTGTAGTGCTACCTTTACACAATAACCCAATTGGATGCCAAATATAAATTTGGTTTGCAAAAATAAGGTTTTAATGAGATGTTCCAAAAGATTTTTAAAACTAAAATTCAGAAAATTATAGATGAGTTGGCTTGGTAAAGTTCAAATCTATATTTTATCTGCACTATATCCGTATATAGCCGGATTTTTCTCTCTCATGGGGCTATGGGACTGAAATATGCTGATAATTGTACTTAGTAATTAATGATGAGTAAAGAAACAGAACCTCATTACCTGAAAACGTGTTAAGCTTTCAAAAGGGTTGGCTGTAATAGTAAATGCAACAACCTGGTTTTCCTAGGCTGCATCATCTATTTTTTTAAGTGAAATTGTAACTTCTTAACAATCTTTTTATAGCTAAATGTGATATTGTATCAAGAATAAGCTAAAGATCGCTTTGGGCACCCACAGATGGCAGATGCTTCAATGGGTGTTTGAAATTTATACTACAGTTAAACTGCTTTAACTAGGTAGTAATTTTTCTTTCCTACCTGAATCAAAATAAAAGTTTGATGTAGTAAATGAGTTTCGTTTATGCTTAACTGTTGATCTGTTATTTTTTGCCTGTTTATACTTACACCCCCGTTTTGCAACATTTTTCTAGCAGCACCTTTACTCTCGAAAATATTGTTTTCGGTAAGGAAATTTAATACTTCAATACCTGCTGTGAGTTTGCTTTTCTCATAGTCTGATTTTACTATACCTTCAATCGCTTCCAGATCTTCAATAGTCAAAGATTCAACAGGTGCTTTGGTGTTTGAAAAAAGTTTTTGAGTAGTCTCGATCGCTTTTTCTAATTCGACTTTTCCATGAACAAATACGGTTAGTTCTTCAGCAAGTTTCTTTTGTAAAACTCTGTCGGCCGGATTGTTTTGATGATCTTTAATTAGTGTGTTGATATGGTCCTCAGTAAGAAAAGTAAATATTTTAATCCAGTTTTCTGCATCAGAATCAGAAGCATTCAACCAGAACTGATAAAAATGATAAGGAGTAGTTTTGTTAGCATCCAGCCAGATGTTTCCTTTTTCTGTTTTTCCAAATTTTCCGCCATCTGCTTTTTTTATTAGCGGACAAGTAAATGCAAATGCTTCTCCACCAATCTTTCTCCTGATAAGTTCTGTTCCTGTTACTATGTTGCCCCATTGGTCGCTCCCACCCATTTGCAACTTGCAATTTTTATTTTTGTACAACCAATAAAAATCATATCCCTGTACTAGCTGATAAGTAAATTCTGTAAACGACATGCCATTTTCACTTTCGAGTCTTTTCTTCACACTGTCTTTAGCCATCATGTAATTAACAGTGATGTGTTTTCCCGCTTCTCTGATGAAATCCAAAAAACTGATTGATTTAAACCAATCGTAGTTATTTGTTAACTCAGCTGCGTTAGGAAGTGACTTATCAAAATTTAAAAACTTTTCTAATTGGGATCGAACGCCAATCACATTTTTATTTAATTCTTCTTCACTCAGCATATTTCTTTCTTCACTTTTTCCGCTAGGATCACCAACCATTCCTGTTGCACCACCCACCAAAGCGATGGGCTTATGTCCTGCTTTTTGTAAATGCACTAACAATAAAATCGGAACCAGACTTCCGATGTGTAAACTATCTGCTGTTGGGTCAAAACCAACATAAGCTGAAGTCATTTCTTTTTGTAATTGTTCTTCAGTTCCAGGCATGATATCCTGAATCATTCCTCTCCACTTCAGTTCTTTAATCAAATTGTTCATAATGTATCTTCTAAATAAGTTATTACAATACCGCAAAAGTCAGCATATTTTTTTAATAACAGATTGAAAGGGTTTAAAAATCACTTAGATTGGAGAATAAAATCCTTTAATTTCATGAAAAATGCTATGAATAAAGCGGTTTTAGTCGTAAATTTGAGTTAGCTCGATGATATAATATTATCCAGGATTTGATATTAAAGTATCTGAATTGCTATCCTTACTTCGTATAACTTAACCAACCACATGAAGCGACTTTCTGTTTTGTACTTTCTCTTTTCATTAGCTTTACCAATATCTGTTTTTTCTCAGGTCAGAAAATATTCCAACGAATTTTTGAATATAGGAGCCGGAGCAAGAGGCTTGGCAATGGGAGGTGCTCAGGTAGCATCCGTTTCAGATGCAACCGGAGGTTATTGGAATCCTGCTGCTTTGGTAAATGTAAAAGACAATCCCGAAGCCATGCTCATGCATGCTGATTATTTCGCTGGAATTGCAAAATATGATTACGGAACTTTAGCACTTCCCATTCAGGACAATAAAAGAACAATTGGTATCTCAGTTTTAAGATTTGCAGTTGATGATATTCCAAATACACTTTATCTTGTTCAGCCAGATGGTAGTTTGAACTATGATAATATTCAAAGTTTTTCTTCAGCGGATTATGCATTTCTTTTATCATTTGCTCAACAGTATACTGAAAATAAAAATCGTAAAATCAGTGTAGGAGCTAATGCAAAAATCATCTATCGCAAAGTAGGTTCTTTTGCAAATGCGTGGGGCTTTGGCTTGGATGCAGCTGCGATGATGCATGGAAATAGATGGAAACTGGGTTTGATGGCAAAAGATATCACCACCACTTTCAATGCGTGGTCATTTAATTTTACTGATAGAGAAAAAGAAGCCCTTTATCTAACCCAAAATAACATTCCTGTTAAATCAACAGAAATAACACTTCCGAGAATTGTGCTTGGTGGTGCATACAATTTTAAGATTACCCCATCAGTTAACCTGCTTGCAGAGGCAAATCTTGATTTTACTTTTGATGGAAGAAGAAATACAATTTTCAGTACGAACAATATGAGCATTGATCCGCGCATTGGAATCGAAACATCGATCCAAAATGTTTTTTTTGTAAGAGCAGGTATTTCTAATTTTCAAAAAACAATTTCCGATAAGGATACATTAAATCAAAGTAAAACCTGGATCTATCAGCCAAGTATAGGAGCAGGATTTAAAATAAAAAATGTTGCCATTGATTATGCCTTTACAAATTTGGCTAATCAAGGAAACCCTTTATACACCCATGTTTTTTCTTTGAAATTGGATTTTGTAAGAAAAAAAGAAAACTAATCAATATAAAAAGATGAAAAAATTAATTTTAGTCATATTGGTTTGCTGGATTTCAACCGCACATAGTCAGTTAAACAATAGCTGGATTGATTACAGTAAAACTTACTATAAGTTTACTTTGGCAAATGACGGATTGTATCGTATACCCCAATCTGCTATAGCGGGTTTAGGCTTGTCGAACGTGAATGCAAATGATTTCCAATTATGGAGAAATGGAGAGGAAGTTAGAATTTACACTTCTATTACCAACGCGCCTTTAACTTCAATTGATTACATAGAGTTTTGGGGAATGATGAATGACGGAAAACCAGATAAATCGCTTTATCTAAATCCAGATTATCAATTATCCGAAAGATTTAGTCTGGAGAGTGACACGGTTTCTTATTTTTTAACAGTTAACACAGCTTCGCCTAATTTAAGATATACGGATGTTGTTAACACCGCTCCTAGCACAGCCACTCCCGATGCTTTTTACATGAGAGATCTTGATAACTACTTCAAGGATTACATGAATCGAGGTGAAGCAAAAGATGTAGGTGAGTACGTGTATTCTTCTTCTTACGATAAAGCAGAAGGATGGTCTAGCACTTTACGAAATCCCATCTGCTGTGATGTTAAAAAAGAATTCTCCTCACTTAATATTTACTCGGCAGGCCCCACAAACTCTCTATCAATTAGAGTTAACGCAGCTGGAGCAGCCTTCAATTTTCGTAATCTTTTTATAAAGGTTAATCAAACTGAAATAACTGCTGCGCCATACGGACAATCAGTTCCTATGAATAATTTCAATTATCAGAAATTAAATTTCACAGGACTGCCCTTAAGTCTTTTACGTGATTCAATTAAAGTGGCATTAGTAGCAGGAATTACATCAGCAAATACAACCGACAAATTTGTGGTTTCCAGTATGGGGTTGACTTATCCAGCAGTTTTCAATTTCAACAATGCAAATAATTTTTCATTCAAATTGGAACCCAGTGCTAATGGAAATTATTTGGTCATTTCAAACTTTAATAGAGGTAACCAGCAGCCCATATTGTTGGACCTTACAACAGGAAACAGATATCTAGGGGAAATAAACTCAACTGCTGGGAGGATAAAATTTGTCCTTCCTCCTTCAACTCAAGCAAGAAGTTTTATTTTGGTAAGCCAAGCTGTTGTGAGAACAATTACATCTGCTACAATAAAGAATTTTCTCGATTTAAGAGATATTAATAATCAGGCAAATTATATCATCATTAGTAACCCTGTTTTGTACAACGATGGAAATGGCAATAATTGCGTACAAGATTATGCTCAGTATCGTAATTCAATTCAAGGAGGATCATTTAATTCAAAAATATACGATATCAATGAACTTTATGATCAGTTCAGTTTCGGAATAAAAAATCATCCAGCATCCGTAAGAGATTTCATCAGATATGCAAGTTTAAATTTTGCAACAAATCCAACACATGTGTTTTTGATTGGACGTGGCGTGGATTATGTTGATCAAAGAAAAAATAGTACCAATCCAATTTTGCAACAAATTAATCTGGTTCCTACTTTTGGATGGCCTCCATCAGATATCTTATTGGCTGCAAATCCCGGCAAATTCACGCCCATTATTCCAATCGGACGTTTGTCAGCAGTTGAGCCTATTGAGGTTAAAAATTATTTGACAAAAATGCAGGAGTATGAACTTGCTCAGCAAACAAACAGTGGCAGTACAAGTGATAAGCTGTGGATGAAAAACTTCCTGCATATTACTGGGGGAAGTGATACGGTTGAAAACAACCAGTTCAATAGTTATATGAACAGCTATAAAAGAATTGCAGAAGATACACTAATTGGTGCTCAGGTTCAAACTTTTTCAAAAACCACGACAAGCGTTGTTCAGCAAATTACCAATCAAGAGATAGAAGATTTGTTCAATAAGGGTATAAGCTTTATGGGTTACTTTGGTCATAGCTCAGCAAATACTTTTCAGTTTAATTTGAGTAATCCTCAGTTATTTAATAATGCAGGAAAATATCCTTTTATCAATGTAAACGGTTGTAATGCAGGAAATTTTTACTCTTTCGATCAAGTACGTATTTCAGGTGGTTTAACCTTATCAGAAAAATTCGTATTGGCAAATCAAAGGGGTGGTATTGGCTTTTTAGCCGATACCCATTTTGGAATACCTCCATTTTTAGATTTATATAATACGTCTCTATACAAACATTTTTGTCAGTCAGATTATGGAAAGTCGATAGGAGAACAAATCAAATTGGTAACTCAAGAGTTAGGCGGAACAAACCCATTTCTCGACTTTTATGTGAGGATGCATTTAGAGCAAATTAATCTTCATGGAGATCCTGCTTTAAAAATCAACTACTTTTCAAAACCGGATTATGTGGTAGAAGATCAAATGGTTACCACAGCTCCCAATTCGATCTCATTAGCCGATCCTAAATTCAATCTGAAAGTAAAAATTTATAACATCGGAAAATTCGTGAAAGATTCATTGTGGGTAAATGTGAAATTAAAACTCCCAAATGATTCAATCATTTCTTTATACAAAAAGTTAATTCCAGGATTTAATAATATCTATACCCAATCATATTTCCCGGTTAATCCTTATTTGTTAGACACCAATATTAATATAACTCCATTAAATAAAGGGGCTAATCAAATCATTGTAGATTTGGATACATCAAACAGAGTTGATGAATTGAATGAAATGAATAATGTGGTTACTAAAGAATTTTATATTTATCCTGATGAATTAAAACCAATTTATCCTTATCAATTTTCAATCATTAATCATCAAAATATTTCGTACAGAGCAAGTACCTCCAATCAGTTTTTCGGCAACAGAACTTATAAGATGGAATTTGATACCACAGAATTATTCAACTCTCCACTTAAAAAATCATATGAAAAAACCGGGCTTGCAGGATTAGTGGAGTTTCAGCCTACAGATATCGATTTTTCAGACAGTACCGTTTATTATTGGAGAGTAGCTACTGTTCCATTAAACAGCAATCCGTTCAGTTGGAATACTTCTTCATTTGTTTATTTGCCTAATAGTTCTCAAGGGTATAATCAATCACATTATTACCAGTTTTTGAAATCGAATTACAATAATGTTGTTTTGGACTCAGACAGAGTTTTCAAATTTAAATTGGTTCCTCAAGATCTAATCATAAGAACAGGAATTTATCCATTTTTCAATTTCGATAGGATTAATGTTAATCTTGGTATTAATCAATTGGAGCAATATGGATGTATCAATTTTGGCGTGCCAGGAGGTTATAATAATATTCAATTTTATGTTTTTGATACACTGACTTTAAAACCTTTGAGAAATTATAATATTAGTGCTACTAACGGACGATTTGGAAGCAGATATGTTTGTGCAAGAGGCGGTGATTCAACCAGAGCATTTTTTGAATTTAATTACAGTGATTCTAATCAAAGAAGAAGCGCAATTAGTTTTATCGACTCTATACCCAATGGAATGTATGTTGCAGTAACTAATTTATCGAGTACCTCAAATACTTCTTTTATCAATCAGTGGATGAACGATACTATCGCATTAGGTTCTGGCGTATCCTTATATCATAAATTAAAATCTATCGGTTTTAATAAAATTGATAGTCTCACCAGAAACTTACCCTTTCTTTATTTTTATAAAAAGGGGAGTGCTTCATTCCAGCCAACTGAAATTATAGGTCCAACGCCATCATCATATATAGACCAGCCCTTTAGATTGTTATCCTATATTTCTGACAGTGGTAAAATTGAATCCCCTGTTTATGGTCCTGCAAGACATTGGACTTCTTTGCACTGGAGAGGATTCTCAATTGATAACAATCCAACAGCAGATTCTTTGAAAGTACAGGTTTGGGGAACTGGAAGCAGTGGAATTTTTAGTCTATTGTCTACAATTTATCCGGCTCAGGATACCAGTCTTGATTTTGTAGATTCACCTTACATCAAATTGGTAGTTGTAAACAAAGACAAACAATTTTTTACTCCCCATCAACTCAGATATTTGCGAGTAAACGGAGATATGATTCCTGAAGGAGCAATTTCACCTACATTGTCATTTGCATCTACTGATAGTGTAGAGCAAGGCCAGCTCGTTAATATGAACATTAGTTTTAAAAACGTGAGTGATGTTGCTTTCGATACTACAATTAAAGTCAAGCTTGTGGTATCAAAATCAGATAATACTTCGGATGTGTTTTATTTACCCAGAAAAAAAGCATTATTGCCAGGTGATACTATTAATGTAAATTATAAAATAGATACCAGAAACTATCAATTTAACAACAACTGGACTTTAGACATTAATCCAGATAATGATCAGCCTGAACAATATCACTTCAATAATATTTGGACTAATCCATTTTATGTTAAAAAGACAGACAAGTATAATCCATTGCTGGACGTTACTTTTGATGGAGTACATATTTTAAACAGAGATATTGTTTCTTCTAAGCCACATATCTTGATTAAGTTAAAAGATGAAAATAAATTTCTGGCGTTGGATGACACTTCATTAATGAGGGTTAAAGTGAAATTTCCTGATCAATCGATTCATGAATATCATTTTGGAGATACGATGCAATTTATTCCCGCAAACTTGGCATCAGGTGAGAATACAGCAAGCATTCAATTTAACCCGGTTTTCTTTGAAGATGGCGATTACGAGTTAATGGTTTCTGGTAATGATGTATCTGGAAATAACGCAGGAAATCTTGAATATCAAATTACTTTTTCTGTTTTGAATAAGCCTATGATTTCAAATTTATTGAATTATCCAAATCCATTTACCACATCAACCGCATTTGTGTTTACACTTACGGGCAGCGACATCCCACAAAATTTAAGAATTCAAATTTTAACTATAACAGGAAAAGTGGTAAAAGAAATAACAAAAAATGAATTGGGAGAAATACATATTGGAAGAAACATCACCGATTATAAATGGGATGGTACAGATATGTATGGTCAGCCATTGGCTAATGGAGTTTATTTGTATCGGGTTATAACCAATTTAAATGGCAAGTCGTTAGACAAATACAAAGCAAATGGAGATAATACAGATCAGTATTTCAAAAAAGGGTATGGAAAAATGTATTTGATGCGATAATACTACAGCTGTGTGATTAATCCCAAAGCTAAAATATCCAAACAATATCAATAATTACTTGATTCATTTTCTTTTATTTTAACTTCGCTGTTCAAATATTATTTTATCAGATGGCAAAAATTGCAATCAATATAGCAACTGGGAGTTTACAAAAAGATGAAATCATTGTAGGTATTGATTTAGGAACTACAAATAGCTTGGTCGCAATTATTCATCCCGAAACAAAAATGCCGGTTGCACTCAAAGAACACAATACATCATCTTTAGTACCGTCTGTAATATATTTCGATGAGCAGGGGAATATCGAAGTTGGAGAAAATGCAAAATCTCATTTAGAATCACATCCAGAAAGAACCATTTTTTCAGCGAAGCGATTGATGGGTAAAAGTTATGAGGATGTAAAAAATAATCAATCTTTTTTCTCTTATAAAATAATCAACGATAATACTGATAGTCTGGTAAAAGTGCAGTTGGAAAATCAATTTTATTCTCCTGTTGAATTATCCTCATTAATACTCAAAGAGTTAAAGAAAAGGGCAGAGCATATTTTAAAAACACCTGTAAACAAAGCGGTAATTACTGTGCCCGCTTATTTTAACGATACACAAAGACAGGCTACAAGAGATGCTGGAAAACTGGCAGGTTTGGATGTATTAAGAATCATCAATGAACCAACGGCTGCAAGTCTTGCATATGGAATTGGTCATAATAATAATCAATCATCAAAGCATGAAATTATAGCAGTATATGATTTAGGAGGAGGTACATTTGATATATCAATATTACGATTGAATGATGGAATTTTCGAAGTATTATCAACTAACGGCGATACCTACTTGGGCGGAGATGATATCGATCAATTAATTGTGAGTCATTGGTGTAATAAAATAGGCATTACTACAGAGCAATTAAGTAAGGATAAATCATTAAATCAAACATATAGATTGAAAGCAGAAACGGCAAAAAAATATTTGTCTAATGCATCAGTTTTTGAAGACATTGTCAATAATGTTCCATTGGTATTGACAAAAGATGAATTGGAAATTTTGATTGCTCCGCTGATTGGTAAAACCATTAAATGTTGTGAGCTCTCTTTAAAGGATGCAGGTATAAAAAAAACGGAGATTACCAATATAATCATGGTAGGGGGAAGTACAAGAATACCATATATCAAACATAGTGTAAGTGATTTTTTTGAAAAGCCGGTTAATGATAAGATCAATCCAGATGAAGTGGTAGCATTAGGGGCTGCAATTCAGGCAGATATTCTTGCGGGGAATAACAAAGAGCTTCTGTTGCTGGATGTTACTCCTTTGAGTTTAGGCATTGAAACAGTTGGAGGATTGATGGATGTTTTGGTTCCAAGGAATTCAAAAATTCCAACAACTGCATCACGACAATATACAACACAAGTAGACGGGCAATCATCTATGAGAATTGCTGTTTTTCAGGGGGAGAGAGATATGGTTAAAGATAATAGGAAATTGGCCAACTTTAATTTGTCGAATATACCTGCAATGCCTGCAGGGTTACCTAAAGTGGATATTCAGTTTTTAATTAATGCAGATGGGATACTAACGGTTACGGCTAAAGAATCAAGAAGCGGAGTGTTTCAGCAAATTGAAGTTAAGCCACAATATGGTTTAACAGATGCTGAAGTGGAACAAATGTTACTAGATTCTATCACCCATGCAAAGGATGATATTGTCCTTAGAGCTCTTACCGAAGCCAGAACAGAAGGGGAGCAGTTGTTGAAAACAACAGAAAAGTTTTTGGAAAAAAATACTGCTTCTTTAACTCAAGAAGAATTACTCCATACCGCTAATGCAATGCAGTCATTACAAATGGCAATAACCATGGAAGATAAAAATTTGATTCATCAAAAAATTGAGGAGCTAAACAATATTTCTCGCCCTTATGCAGAGCGTGTTATGGATCAGGCAATAGGAAAAGCGATGACTGGAAAAAAGATATAGAGAGTTAGGTACTTAATTTCTGTTCTGCAACATTCGATTGATATATTTCCCCAAAATATCAAATTCTACATTTACTTTCATTCCAATATGCAAATCTTTAATATTGGTATGCTCGTAAGTATAGGGGATGATTGCTACTGTAAACGTATTTCCTGTAACATTGAACAATGTTAAACTGATTCCATTTAAACAGATAGATCCTTTTTCGATAATGAGATTACAGAATTGTTGGTCAATTTCAAAAGTATATTCCCAACTTCCATTTTTCTCATTCAGTTCTATACACTTTCCGGTGGTGTCAACATGGCCTTGAACGATATGTCCGTCAATACGACCGTTCATTTGCATACATCTTTCCAAATTAACCTGAGCCCCAACTTTTAAATCAGAAAGATTCGTTTTTTCAAGCGTTTCTTGAATTGCGGTTAGTTTGTATAAGCTTTGGTTGATTTCCTCAACTGTAAGGCAAACCCCATTATGACTTACACTTTGGTCTACTTTTAATGCTGAAGTAATGGGTGACTCAATCCAAAATGAAAGATTTGAACCAATGGGTTGTATTTCTTTTATTGTGCCTAATTGTTCGATTATTCCTGTAAACATTTTTCAAATTTCGTATTTTTCAGAGATATTTTTTATTTTAAATAAAACCACTATCTTTGCCACCCGCTTTTAAAAAGTGGTATTTTTCACCAAAGGAGGTATATAACATGTTAATTATTGATTCAAAAGATTGCGAAAACATCGACAAGGCTTTAAAAAAGTACAAGAAAAAATTTGAAAAAAGTCGCACACTTCTCCAGTTAAGAGAAAGACAAGCTTTTACAAAGCCGTCTGTAAGACGTCGTACTGAAGTGTTGAAAGCAATCTACAAGCAAAAGCTAACAACTGGTCAGGTAGATTAATTC
Organism: Chitinophagaceae bacterium; assembly: GCA_027484165.1. Classification (GTDB taxonomy): domain Bacteria; phylum Bacteroidota; class Bacteroidia; order Chitinophagales; family Chitinophagaceae; genus Ferruginibacter. The sequence goes on from JAIXWH010000089.1 coordinate 33,714, forward strand.
TTTTTGACTTATCATAATTTTAATTGGTAACTTTAGTTATTCTGTAACTTTGGTTACCATTTTTTATGCACAATACCCTAGATAAAAAAATAATAAATTTTCTAGATTACCTTAAATATCAGAAAAGATATTCCCAGCATACTATCGTTTCATATGAAACAGATTTAGTTTCATTCCTCTCATTTTTAGAAAAGCAATTTGAAGAAACTGAATTAAAAAATATTAAGCCGGCCTTTGTAAGATCTTGGCTTGCTCAATTAAAATCTGAGGATAACAGTTCAAAAACCATCAACAGAAAAATTTCTTCTTTAAAAACATTTTTCAAGTACCATCTGCGACAGGGGGCTATAGAGGTTAGTCCAATGACAACAGTAGTTTCACCAAAACAAAATAAAAGATTACCACAGTATGTAGAAAAGAAGGATACGGACACCTTGTTTTCGCATGTTGAATTCACGGATGACTGGACAGGAAAAACGGAGTCGCTCATATTGAAATTGCTTTATAATACAGGGATGCGTCAGGCTGAATTGATTGGATTAAAAGAACAACAAATTGATTTTGCAAAATCATCATTAAAAGTGCTAGGTAAAGGGAGTAAAGAGCGCATCATTCCAATCAGCAGTGAATTATTAGTTTCACTCAAGCAATATATTAATGATAAAAAAAAGGAACTCCAAAATCCTGATCAAACTCATTTATTGGTAAGAGAAAACGGCGAGAAATTATACCCTAAATGGGTTTATAATTCAGTAAAAAAATATTTGTCACTAGTTACAACAATAGATAAGAAAAGTCCACATATTCTTCGTCATACTTTTGCTACTCACTTGAGCAACAATGGCGCTGATTTAAATGCTGTCAAAGAGCTTTTAGGGCACAGCAGTCTTGCTGCAACACAAATCTACACGCACAATACTATTGAGAAGTTAAAAGATATATACAAAAAAGCCCATCCAAAAGCCTGATCTGAAGGTTTTAATTTTATAAGAATTTTAGTATACTATTATTTTGAAAACAGCGTTTAAACTATTAACTTACTAGCTGTAAGTACAACAACAAAAATAATTTTATTCATCATTTTTTTACCTTAAAAATTTTAAACCATGAACGTAAACATTCAAACTGTGCATTTTGATGCTGATGGTAAATTAAGAAGCCACATTGAAAAGAAAATTGAAAAACTGAATCAATTCCACGATAAGATTACCAACGTAAACATTTATTTGAAATTAGATAATATTGTTCATGCAATTAAGGATAAGGTTGTGGAGATTAAAGTGACAATCCCTAAGCATGAATTTTTTGTAAAGCATACCTGTAAAACATTCGAGGAAAGTTTCGATTTAGCTATGGGAGCACTCATTAACCAGATTAAACGAAAAAAAGCAAAAATTGCTGTATAAATTTTAGTTGATAAACAGGTGCCCCCTTAAAAAATGGGGGCTTTTTTTTAAAATCCGGAAAAAAAGTTGTTTTCAATTTTTTTCTATTAATGATTTTCACTTACCTTCGCCTTCCAAAAAAAAGTGTAGTTGTAACAACCTGCAATTTTTTAGAAGTTCTTTTAATCATTAAATCGTTTTTCAGAGTTGAAAGATGGCAATGAAATCTTTGATTCTTTTCGCCAAATTCAAGCAGATTTAAACCATATAAAATAACTAGCCGAAGTAGCTCAGTTGGTAGAGCAGCTGATTTGTAATCAGCAGGTCGCGGGTTCGACTCCCTTCTTCGGCTCTTTTTTTGTTTGGGCAGTTACCAGAGTGGCCAAATGGGGCGGACTGTAAATCCGCTGTCTTTCGACTTCGGTGGTTCGAATCCACCACTGCCCACAAGCTATTTTCCAAGTATTTGCTGGAATTTAGAAAGTTCTTTTTTGAGGATTTGTGTTCAAATCTTCAAACAAACAAGCGGAAGTAGCTCATTTGGTAGAGCGATAGCCTTCCAAGCTATAGGTGGCCGGTTCGAGCCCGGTCTTCCGCTCATTTAAATTGCTTTTGCTCTGTAAGCCGTGGTAGCTCAGGGGTAGAGCACTTCCTTGGTAGGGAAGGGGTCGTGAGTTCGATTCTCACCTATGGCTCTTAAAGAATTAAAAATTAGCATTCAATTGCTAAAAAATAAAGTCAGAGATTTGCAGACTTAAAATGCAAAATCAAAAATTTTTCAAAACAACAATTAAAATTTAAACAATGGCAAAAGAATCATTCAAGAGGGATAAACCCCATCTTAACGTTGGTACCATCGGTCACGTAGATCATGGAAAAACAACACTTACAGCCGCTATAACCGATGTTTTGTCAAAAAAAGGTTTAGCGGAGAAGAAAAACTACGATGACATCGATGGTGCTCCAGAAGAAAAAGAAAGAGGTATTACCATCAACACTGCTCACGTAGAGTACGCAACTGCAACTCGTCACTACGCTCACGTAGATTGTCCAGGTCACGCGGATTACGTAAAAAATATGATCACTGGTGCGGCTCAAATGGATGGAGCAATTCTTGTAGTTGCTGCAACAGATGGTCCAATGCCACAAACTAAGGAGCACATCCTTCTTGCTCGTCAGGTAGGTGTACCTCAGATTGTAGTTTTCATGAACAAAGTTGATCTTGTTGATGATTTAGAGTTATTGGAATTAGTTGAAATGGAAATCCGTGAGTTATTAACTTCTTATGGTTTCGACGGAGATAATACTCCAATCATTCAAGGTTCTGCTACTGGCGCTCTTGCTGGTGAAGAAAAATGGGTTGCTAAAATTGATGAGTTAATGGCAGCTGTTGACAGTTACATTCCATTACCTCCAAGATTAGTTGATCTTCCTTTCTTGATGAGTGTTGAGGACGTATTCTCAATCACTGGTCGTGGTACTGTTGCTACTGGTCGTATCGAAAGAGGACGTATTAAAGTAGGTGAAGCTATTGAAATCGTAGGCTTACAAGAAAAACCATTGGCTTCTACAGTAACTGGAGTTGAGATGTTTAAGAAACTTCTTGACGAAGGAGAAGCTGGAGATAACGCAGGTTTGTTGTTACGTGGTATTGAAAAGACTCAAATCCGTCGTGGTATGGTTCTTTGCAAACCAGGTACTATCACCCCGCACACTCAATTTAAAGGTGAGGTTTACGTATTAAGCAAAGAAGAAGGTGGACGTCATACTCCTTTCTTCAACAAATACCGTCCTCAATTCTATTTCCGTACTACTGACGTTACTGGTGAAGTAACTTTAAATGCAGGTACTGAAATGGTTATGCCTGGCGATAACACTAACTTGTCTGTTACTCTTATCCAACCAATCGCGATGGAAAAAGGATTGAAGTTTGCGATTCGTGAAGGTGGACGTACAGTAGGAGCAGGTCAGGTTACTGAAATTATAAAATAAGCTTTTTGCTCTGAGCAATTAGCAATTGTAAAAGATAAAATATATCTTTGCGATAATTAAAACTAAAAGCTGTTCTGAGAGTATCAGAATAGCTTTTAGCTTTCTACGGGCATGGTGCAACGGTAGCATACGGGTCTCCAAAACCTTTGATCTGGGTTCGAATCCTAGTGCCCGTGCTGATTGAATAACATTCAAAATTGAACTTATGAACAAGTTTACAACTTTTGTTAAAGAATCTTACCAAGAATTGGTTGAGAGAGTAAGTTGGCCAAAATGGGAACAACTTCAACAATCTACTATGATTGTATTGGGTGCTACATTATTCATTACTGCAATAGTTGCAATTTTAGATTTCGTAGCAAACGGGTCAATGAAATTTATTTACTCTTTATTTAAATAATCATGGAAGAAATAATAGTTGAAAAGGCAGAAAAAGAATCTAAATGGTACGTTCTTCGTGTTGTTAGTGGAAAAGAACGTAAGGTGAAGGAGTATCTTGACAAAGACATTATCAGAAACGGTTGGGATAAATTAATCAAGCAGGTTTTTTTACCAGTAGAAAAAGTATATAAAGTAGTTAATGGCAAAAAAGTGATGCGTGAGCGTAACTTCTATCCAGGTTATATCATGATTGAAGTGGCACATTCAAAACTTAACGATGATATTATTCAGCATGTTAGTAACATCAGCAATGTGATGCATTTTCTTACTGATGGCAAAGGCTCTAAAGGAAAAATTATCTGCTTGCGTAAAGCTGAAGTAAACAAAATGTTAGGTAAAATGGATGAAATGTCAGATATCGGAGGCGTAACTATGAGTGAGCCATTCATCATAGGCGAAACCATTAAGATTATCGACGGTCCTTTCAATGATTTTAACGGAGTGATTGAAGAAGTAAGTGATGAAAAGAAGAAATTAAAGGTTCAGGTTAAGATTTTTGGAAGAGCAACTCCTGTAGAATTGAACTACATGCAGGTTGAAAAAATCGCATAATCGCATTAAAATCTATTAAAACTTAGCGTTCCACTAAAAATGGAGCGCTTTTTTTTGTACAATAAAATAAAAAGAATTAGCTTTGCCGCCCCAATTAGTTCTTTATTAGAATTTATCCCCTGTGGATAGGTTTGGGAGTTCAAACAATTGTTAGAACGTTATCACCAAAAAAAAGTAAAAAAATGGCAAAAGAAATCACCGGCTTTGTTAAGCTCCAATGTAAAGGAGGACAAGCCAACCCAGCGCCACCAATTGGTCCCGCGCTTGGTTCGAAGGGTATCAACATCATGGAGTTCTGTAAGCAGTTTAATGCTAGAACTCAGGATAAACCCGGAAAAGTATTACCTGTATTGATTACAGTGTATGCAGACAAATCATTCGATTTTATTATCAAAACTCCACCAGCTGCTGTGCAATTGATGGATGCTGCGAAAATCAACAGCGGTAGTAAAGAACCTAACCGTGTAAAGGTGGGTAAAGTTACTTGGGCTCAAGTTGAAGAAATCGCAAAAGACAAAATGCCCGACTTAAATGCTTTTACGTTGAATAGCGCAATGAGTATGGTTGCAGGTACTGCAAGAAGTATGGGTTTAACTGTAGAAGGTAAAGCTCCTTGGGAAAATAATTAATCGTCAACCTGCCTAACGGCAATAAATTTTTTTAACAATGATCACTAAAAAGAGAAAAATAGCAAATGCTAAGGTTGACGCCAACAAAGCTTACTCGCTTAAGGAGGCTTCAGCTCTAGTAAAACAAATTAACACAACAAAATTTGACAGCTCGGTTGATTTACACGTACGTTTAGGTGTAGATCCTAAAAAAGCTGATCAAGCAATCAGAGGTACAGTTTCTTTACCTCACGGTACTGGTAAAACGAAGAAAGTATTGGTTTTATGTACTCCTGATAAAGAATCTGAAGCTACAGCAGCAGGTGCTGATTTCGTAGGTTTAGATGAATATATCACTAAGATCGAAGGCGGTTGGACAGACATCGATGTTATCGTTGCTACTCCTGCTGTAATGCCTAAAATTGGTAAGTTGGGTAAAGTATTAGGTCCTCGTAACTTAATGCCAAATCCTAAAACTGGTACAGTTACTAATGATGTAGCTGGAGCTGTAAACGATCTTAAAGGTGGTAAAATCGCATTTAAGGTTGATAAAGTAGGTATTATTCACGCTTCAATTGGTCGTGTGAGTTTTTCACCTGAAAAAATAGCTGAAAATTCTCAGGAATTTATCAATGCTATTGTAAAGTTGAAACCTGCAAGTTCAAAAGGTACTTATTTAAAAGGAATCAGCATGGCTAGCTCAATGAGCCCAGGCATCGCTGTTGATACAAAATCTGTTCAAAACTAAATCTCATCGCTTGGGTGATTAATCCAAGAAAAAATATTTGTTATGACAAAGCAAGAGAAAAACGAAGTGATAGAATTGCTTAAAGGCAAATTCTCTCAATACAATAACTTCTATATTACCGATACAGAAAGCTTAACGGTAGAGCAAGTTGGCAAACTACGCAGTGTTTGCTTCAACAAGCAAGTAGAAATGAAAGTGGCTAAAAACACTTTAATTAAAAAAGCATTAGAAAGCATCGACGCAGAAAAATACGCAGGTGTTTATGATTCTTTACACAAAGTAACTGCTTTAATGTTCAGCGAAAACCCCAAAGACCCAGCTGTAATCATAAGTGGTTTCCGTAAGGAAAATAATAAGGAAATGCCAGTATTAAAAGCTGCATTCATCAATGGTGATGTTTTTGTAGGTGACAATCAATTAAAAGCACTTACTCAAATCAAAACTAAGAATGAGCTTATTGGTGAAATTATCGGCTTATTACAATCTCCAATTCAAAGAGTATTGGGAGCATTGGAAAATAAGGATAATGCAAAGAAGGAAGAACCAGCTCCAGCTGAAGCCCCAGTGGTAGAAGCTGCTGCACCAGTTGCAGAAGCTCCGGTTGCTGAAGCGGCTCCAGAAGCCCCAGCTGCTGACGCTGCGCCTGAAGCACCTGCTGCAGAAGCATAATTTGATTAAACTTTATACCTGGCCGGATGGTAACCAAAAGGCAATAAACAATTTTTTTAATCTCCGCCGGAGTCTAAAACAATGAAGGCGGTAAAAATTCAAACAAAATGGCAGACGTAAAATCATTAGCTGAAAGCCTAGTAGGTTTAACAGTAAAAGAAGTTCAGGAATTAGCAGAATTCTTAAAATCAGAGTACGGAATCGAACCAGCTGCTGCTGCAGTAGTAGTAAGTGCAGGTGGCGACGGTGGCGGTGCTGCTGCTGAAGAAAAAACATCATTCAACGTAATCTTGAAGAGCGGTGGCGCTAACAAATTAGCTGTTGTTAAGATCGTTAAAGACTTAACTGGTCTTGGTCTTAAAGAAGCTAAAGATCTAGTAGATGGCGCTCCAAAACCATTGAAAGAAGGTGTTGATAAAGCAACTGCAGAAGACTTAAAAGCTAAGTTGACTGAAGCTGGTGCTGAAGTTGAAATTGCTTAATTCATAGCGAATTCATATTATTAAATGGGCTGTTCATTCGAACAGCC
>JAIXWH010000116.1 GCA_027484165.1 Chitinophagaceae bacterium
AAATTGGCAAATGGGGTAAGTGCGTTACATGGTGACGTTAGTAGAAAAATGTGGAGTCATTATATGGATGTTTGTGAGATTAAATCAGTGACCAATGCACAGAATTGGCATTATTGGGCGGACAAGCAATTGTATAAGTACATGGAGGGGAAAAACGAAGATTTATTTATCGACAGAAAAAGATATTTGAAAAAAAGAGGGATGGATATTATTGCTGATCAAACTGGAAAAATATTCAACCCTGATATATTCACCATTGTTTGGGCAAGAAGGTTTGCGGGGTATAAAAGAGCAGACTTGCTGACAAGAGATAAAGAAAGATTTGAGAAATTATTAAATAATGAAAAACATCCAGTTCAAATTGTATGGGCTGGGAAACCTTATCCGTTGGATTATCCCGCTATCAGTGATTTTAATTATTTGGTAAATCTAAGTAAGGAATATAAAAACGTTTCGGTTTGCATTGGTTATGAATTAGCCCTAAGTAAAAGATTAAAACAAGTTGCTGATTTGTGGTTGAATAATCCAAGAGTTCCGAGAGAGGCGAGTGGAACAAGTGGTATGACCGCATCAATGAATGGCGCTGTTAATTTAAGTACAAACGATGGATGGATCCGAGAGTTTATCAATCATGGCAATAACGGCTTTGTTGTACCATTGGCTAATTATGATAACATGTCAGTGCATGAGCAGGATCAATATGATTTGGATCAGCTTTATGAAATTCTCGAAAATGAGATATTGCCCATGTATTACGACAATCCTTCAAACTGGCTCGAAATCATGATGAACGGCATGAGAGATGTACGTTGGCAATTTGATAGTAACAGAATGGCAAAAGAATACTATGAAATCTTGTACCAATAAAAACTATAAATCTTACTGATTAAATAGAGTAGTGGTGCTAGTCTTTGAAGTCACAGGCATTTCTTGTCCCATTGCTTCAACAGTTCCATTGATATCAGCATCCATTTTAATCATGTAAACCAATCCGGTTTTGATGTTAGAAGTAATTTTTCCATCAAGCTTAGCATCGGTTTTCATTTTAATAGAGTTGCCTTGCATTTCTTGTTCTGTAGTTCCATTAATGGTTCCTTTTAATTCTACGTTTGCGATATCATTTTGTATAGAAAGAATTTTGTAGTTTTTCTTTGTGGTTAATCCATTGCTTGAAACAGTTTCACTCCAACTGTCACCAATATTTTTATCTGCTGAAATGATTAAAAATGCATCACCAGTTCCGCTGCTTGCATCGCTACCCATCCCCATACCCATCATAGCTCCTGAATTGTCATCACTTTCTTTACCTTTTACAGCAGTGAGTTTGCCAGTTACTTTATTTAGTTGATAAGTAATTGCTTTATTTAATTTGTCGCTCATGGATTTTCCAATTTCAGAATCTTTATCTTCAGGTTTTTCAGAATCAAACTCAGCATTTTGTCCCATACCCTCCATAGAAACTTTCATTTTGGTTAATGTAGATGTTAGGGTGTAAGATTCTTGATCTTCATCAACAACTACCAATTTGCTCGTTGTTGCGGCATTGTTATTCATAGTCATTCCCATACTTAATTCGCTTTGAGATGCACTAGTTGTGGTGACTTCGATTTCTTGTCCTTTTGTTAGAACAATATTTTTTGATTTTTGTGCGAAAGTGATTGCTGTAATCGTACTTAATAGGAGAGTGAATATTTTTTTCATTTTTTTTGTTTAATAATTTTAAGAGAAGCAAAGATAAAGGGACGATTTTAAATTATATAATCAAATATGTTATAGTCATAAAAAAAGAGTTGCAACTAGCAACTCTTTTCTAAAAATTGATGAATTTATTTTATCCGATAACTGTTACGTTAACAGCATTCATTCCTTTTTTGCCATTTTGAAGTTCAAACTCAACTTTGTCACCTTCTTTGATTTCGTTGATTAATCCACTTACGTGTACGAAAGTTTCTTTGTCTGAATCGTCATGTTTGATGAAACCGAATCCTTTTTCTGTGTTGAAAAACTTTACAGTTCCTTGATTTTTTGTGTCCATTTTAATTGTATTGTATTTTAATAATGCCGTGAAGATACCTTTTTAAATACAATAAACATAACTTATTAATTAATTCATTTTTTTAGTAATCAGTAAATAATCTCTATGTCGCTGATGCATAAGCACTTACGGGTTCGCAAGTACAGATCAAATTCCTGTCGCCATGGGTGTTATTAACTCTGTTTACAGATGGCCAGAACTTATTCCCTTTCACATATTCCAAAGGGAAGGCAGCTTCTTGTCTGCTGTATTTATGGCTCCATTCATCTGCTGTGATTTCAAATTGAGTATGTGGAGCGTTCTTTAATGGGTTGTCAGTTTTATCAAATGAACCTACTTCAATAGCTTTGATTTCTGCACGAATTGATAATAAGGCATCACAAAATCTGTCTAATTCATTTTTATCTTCACTTTCTGTTGGTTCTATCATGATGGTTCCAGCAACCGGGAAGCTTAATGTAGGTGCATGGAAATTATAATCCATTAAACGTTTTGCAACATCCTCGGCTTCGATGCCTGCACTCAACTTAAACGGCCTCAAATCCACTATGAACTCATGAGCACAACTTCCATTTTTTCCCGTGTACAAAATTTTATAATCATTCTCCAATCTCGCTTTCATATAGTTCGCATTAAGAATGGCTATTTCAGTACTTTTTTTCATGCCCTTAGCACCAAGCATTTTAATGTAAGCATAACTAATCAATAAAATACTTGCACTACCATAAGGAGCAGCACTTACTGCAGGTATAGAAGTGTTTTTGTTTTGTAAGGTAACATGACCTGGTAAAAAGGGAGCTAGTTTATCATTAACGCAAATAGGCCCCATGCCTGGGCCGCCGCCACCATGAGGGATTGCAAAGGTTTTATGCAAATTAAGATGACAAACATCTGCTCCAATATTACCTGGACTCGTTAATCCTACCTGAGCGTTCATGTTTGCACCATCCATATAAACCAATCCGCCATTTTTATGTATGTAGTCGCATATTTCGATTACACTTTCTTCAAACACACCATGTGTACTTGGATAGGTAATCATTAAACCGGCTAAATCATCTTTATGTTTATCAGCTTGTTCTTTTAAATCAATTACATCAATGTTTCCAGCTTCATCACATTTGGTTACTACAACTTTAAATCCAGCCATCACAGCAGAAGCAGGGTTGGTGCCATGTGCAGATATGGGAATTAAAATTACATTGCGATGACTTTCTTTTCTGTGTTCGTGATAGGCTCTTATTGTCAATAATCCTGCATATTCACCTTGTGCGCCACTGTTAGGTTGTAATGAAGTAGCTGTGAATCCGGTTACTTCACTTAGCCAGTTTTCTAATTCAGTGATTATTTTTTGATAACCCTTCCATTGATCTGATGGAGCAAATGGATGAATGTTGTTGAATTCTGGCCAACTCACAGGAATTAATTCTGTTGCTGCATTTAATTTCATGGTGCAGCTTCCTAATGATATCATTGAAGTATTTAAACTTAAATCTTTATTTTCCAAACTTTTGATGTAACGCATCATTTGAGTTTCACTTCTGTGAGTGTTGAAAACTGGATGGGTAAGATAATCTGATGTTCTTGTTGAAAAAGTTGGAATATTATTCAGGTTCTGTTGAATTTGTAATTGAGAAGCATCGAAGTTTTTATTTGCATGCTTTGCAAATACTGTTGCAATATGAAGAATGTCATCAATAGTTGTTGTTTCATCTATTGAAATCAATACTTGGTTGTTGATGTAACCAAAATTGATGCCTTCAGCTTCGGCTAATGTTCTCAGTGAGTTTAAGTTATGTACTTGAAGACAAAGAGTATCGAAGTAATTTGTATTGTTGTTTTTAAATCCAAAATTATTTAATGATTGAGATAGTGTAGCAGAAAGTAAGCTTACTCTTTTGGCAATATTTTTAATTCCCTCTGCCCCATGATATACAGCGTACAAAGATGCGATGTTTGCCAATAAAGCCTGTGCAGTACAAATATTACTGGTTGCTTTTTCTCTTCTGATATGCTGCTCTCTGGTTTGAAGTGCCATTCTCAAACATCTGTTTCCTTTAACATCAACACTTACGCCAATGATTCTTCCAGGAATATTTCTTTTGAATTCATCTTTAGTTGCAAAGAAAGCTGCGTGAGGCCCTCCAAATCCCATAGGGACACCAAATCGTTGAGAGCTTCCAATAGCTATGTCAGCACCCAATTCGCCGGGAGGAGTGAGTAAGCAAAGGGCAAGTAAATCCGTAGCCATGATTACCTGAGCATTTACTGCATGAGCTTTTTCAATAAAACTTCTGTAATCATCTATGTTACCTTTCTTATTTGGGTACTGAACAATTACTCCAAAAAAATCTTCTGACAATTCAATGGAATTATAGTTTCCAAAAACAAGCTCTATATTAATAGGTCTTGCCCTGGTAATTAAGATGTCTTTTGTTTGGTCGAAAATATTTTCATCTACAAAAAACTTTGGAGCAGTGATATGATCGTGATTTTTATTTTTATGGTTGAAAAGCATGGCCATACCTTCTGCTGCAGCTGTACCCTCATCCAATAAACTTGCATTCGCAATAGGCAGCCCTGTTAAATCACTTACCATAGTTTGATAATTCAATAAGCTTTCCAGTCTTCCCTGAGCAATCTCTGCCTGGTAGGGGGTGTACTGAGTGTACCATCCTGGATTTTCGAAAACATTTCTTAGGATAACGCTAGGCGTTATGGTGTTGTAATAACCCTGGCCAATGTATGAGCGAAAGACTTTGTTTAAAGATGCTGTTTTTTTCAACTCCGACAAATACTCAAACTCACTGATAGGGCTATTGACATTCATTGGCTTTTTCAATCTGATGGAATCAGGTATGGTTTTACTGATTAATTCTTCAACAGTTGAACAGCCAATCGTTTTGAGCATGGATTGCACTTCTGATTCATTGGGTCCAATATGTCTTTGAAAAAATTCTTCTTTTTGTTGAGATAAAATGTCCATGTTTTGTAGTGTTGAAACCTTTGATTAATTAGAATGAATGCGTAAAAATAGCATATCTAATTTAGAATAAAGACCAATTGATTTTATAGTTTTAACTTGTGGAAAAGTAGGTAATAATTAATAATAATTTTTTAGCAATAATGAGTAAGGATTTACTACATAACTGGCAAAAAAAATCAACAGAACATCAGAAAAGCTACAAACAATTTCTTGCCAAAGCAGATAAGAAACAGGTTTTAAAACATTTGCCCGATTTTCATGAAGAAGCTAGTAATGCTGTTAATTGTTTAGATTGTGCAGCTTGTTGTAAAAATTATTCTCCAAGATTTAAAACTCCAGATATTAAGCGAATTTCAAAGCATTTGCAATTGAAAGAAGGGGTATTTATTGAAACTTATCTTAATCTGGATGAAGAGGGTGATTATGTTGTTAAAAGCAAGCCATGCCCGTTTTTAGGGAGTGATAATTATTGCAGTATCTATGATGTAAGGCCTTCCGATTGTGCCAGATTTCCTTATACAGATGAAGATGTGCTGATTAAAAGGCCTTATCTAACCCAGAAAAACGCTACTTTTTGTCCGATTGTTTATTATGTATTGGAGAAACTACTAGTGGTGGCAAAATAATTAATACTCCATCTTTCTTAAAGTGGGAGCTTTGAACCAGGTAATGATTACAATGCCAATGGTCATGCAACCTCCAAATACTATGGAGTTGACTATTCCCATCAGTTTTGCAGCAATACCGCTTTCAAATTGCCCAAGCTCATTTGAAGAATTAATAAACATACTGTTTACCGACATCACTCTTCCTTTTAAGGCTTCCGGCGTTTTTAGTTGAAGAATTGTCCCCCTTACAATCATACTTACTCCATCCATCGCACCGCTGATTAAAAGTGCTATAAATGAAAGCCAAAATACTTTTGAAATTGCAAATAGCATGATAAATACGCCAAAGCCAGCAACTGTGTATAGTAATATTTTTCCCTGATGTTTTCGAAGAGGAAAAATGGTGAGCAGGGTAACCACAATTATTGAACCAATGTCGCTAGCTGAATTCAACCATCCAAATCCAATCGGTCCAATGTGCAAAATGTCTCTTGCAAAAACTGGAATCAAAGCAACAGCTCCACCAAATAATACAGCAAAAAGATCGAGGGTTAATGCACCCAGGATTTCTTTTGTTTTATAAACATATACTAATCCTTCTTTTACACTTTGCCAAGTTGTACTTGACGACACGTTCATGTAAATGGGCTTTGAAGAGATTCTGGATAAAAAAACAAAGCCAATGATTAAAAATAATAGGATTACAAAAAAAGTATAATGGATATCCAATAATGCAATTAAAAATCCACCTAAGGCATGGCCAAATATAGATGCAACTAACCAGGTTGCAGAACTTATGGATGCTGCAGATGGTAAATCTTTCCTGGGAACGATCTTAGAAATTAATGCAGCAAAAGTAGGTCCGGAAAATGCTCTGATGGCGCCTGTAATTCCAATGGTGAAAAATATGAGGGATGCTATTGTCCAGGGTTTAAATGTTTTTAAGCTGGAGCTGTCTGAAAGAAATAGAAAAAATAAAATACAACAAACATAGAGGATTACACATTTCAACAGCAGTGCTCTATTTTCATTTCTGTCGATATAATGACCAGCATATAAAGCCAATGATACTGCAGGTAAAACTTCAGATAAACCAACCAGTCCTAATGCCAGAGGGCTATTAGTTAAGTTGTAAATCCACCATCCTATAACGGTGCCGGTCATCCTGAGTCCCATGATAAAAATAAATCTGCCCAGAATAAAGTGTTTGAATTCTTTAATCTTTAGAACATTGTAGGGGTTTATATTTTTATCTTCCGGCTTCAATAAATGAGTTATTCTATAGTAATATAATGTTGGCCTTGTTCATAATCTTTATCTAATGCGTCAAGAATGATGTCGAGATGTTTTTTGTTCCCTATAAAATCGGCATTTGAGGCATCAACAAATAAAGTTTTGATATTGTGTTGCTTGATATATTGAGTATAGGTTTCCTGAAGTGTCAATAAATAATCATCAGGAATACTTTGTTCATATGCTCTGTTTCTTCTTTTAATATTTTCCTGCAATTTTGAAACCGGGCTGTGTAAGTAAATTAATATATCGGGTTGAATGATTTGAGGATTGATGATTTCAAATAATTTTTGATAGAGTTTGAACTCTTCATCAGGCAAATTGATTTTCGCAAACAACAAGCATTTTGTAAAGAGATAATCAGATATCGTGGTTTCTTGAAACAAATCATTAATGTGAAGTAAATCTTTCAATTGTTTGTATCGTTCAGCCATGAAAAATAACTCTAATGGGAATGCATATTGTTCTGGTTTTTCATAAAATTTGGGCAAAAAAGGATTGTCTGCAAATTCCTCAAGCACCAATCTCGAATTAAAATGCTGACTTAATATATTAGCAAGTGTAGTTTTTCCAGCACCGATATTACCCTCAATAGTTACAAAATTGTATTTCATCCCAAGTGCAAAATAAGTGTAAACTCATTAAGATTATTCAAATTTTATTCACAGCGAGCTTGTCTTTACAAGTCAAAAAGAGGGAATGGATATTTTTCTTTAAAACGGGATGAACAAAATTGGGCGAAAGCTCGTTCAGTGGAAGCATTACAAAATTCCGCTCCTGCATCAGTGGGTGAGGGATTGTTAGATTTTTAGTGTTGATAATTTTTTTATTGTAAAATAAAATATCAATATCAATAATACGCGGTGCGTTTTTCTCAGTTCTGATTCTTCCCATTTTAGTTTCAATATCGAGAATGGTAGCCATGGAATCCTCCGGACAGAGTTTGTTGTTTATTATAATTACTTGATTTAAGAAGTCTGGTTGGTTTGTATTTCCCCAGGCGGATGTACAGTAGAAAGATGATGAACGCAAGATTTCTCCCATCTTTTTTGAAATGTGTTTCCTTGCGACTTCGAGCTGTTTTTGTGAATTCCCCAAATTGCTGCCCAGCAGTAAATAAGTTTTGCTCATGTAAATTTTAATAATCTAGATTACAAAGTAAGTAATTGAAAATTAAATGATACTATTTCTTTTAGATTTATCTTTGGCACTCAATTTATAAAAATGAACTACAGTCAATTAAAGGCAATGTGGGCTATTACCAAAGGGAGTCTTAGAGCAATTACCAGAAGTCCATCTGCTATGATTTTTAGTTTCATATTTCCATTCATCTTTATTTTAGTTTTTGGTTTTATTGGTAATAGTGGGATGAAACAATCTTTTAAAGTATTCATTGATCCGAAATCAGACACATCAAATGCAATTTATCAGACCCTAACAACATCTGAATTTATCAAATTGCAACAATATAAAAATGTAGAAGAATGTAAGTCTGATTTAAATAAGGGAAGATTAGCTGGAATCATACTTATCACTAAAAATGATACAACAAAAAAAAGTCCATATCAGGTTGCTTTAAAAAGTACATCTTCAAGCAACGACAAATGGCCACAGTTAAAAAGTGTGTTGGATAACACAATTAATTTGGTTAGTAATAAAATATATAAGGACAGATTAAGTTATGCTGATTTTGATTTCAATCCTCAATATGATGTAGAACAGGTGAGAGAGTATAAAACAATAGATTTTATTTTGCCTGGTCAATTGGGATTTTCTTTGCTAAGTGCCGGTGTGTTTGGTGTCGCTTTTATGTTTTTTAATTTAAGAAATACGCTAGTGCTGAAAAGATTTTTCGCTACTCCCATCAATCGAACTTTTATTATCCTTGGAGAAGGATTGAGTCGCGTCATTTTTCAGATGATAACAGCAGTAGTAATCATTGCAGTAGGTTATTTCTTTTTTGGATTTACTCTGATTCATCATTTTCAAACCTTTATGGACATGATGTTTTTAAGTTTTATCGGCTTAGTTATTTTTATGGGCTTTGGTTTTATTGTAAGCGGTATTGCAAAGTCAGACAGCACTATTCCGCCGTTTGCTAATTTGATTACATTGCCTCAGTTTCTTTTAGGGGGCACATTTTTTTCAATAGAGTCTTTTCCAAAATGGCTTCAACCCATTTCAAAGGCAATGCCATTAACACATTTGAATATTGCTTTCAGAAATATAGCTTTCGAAGGACAATCCTTGTGGCAAGTAAGAGGGGAGATAGGAATTTTACTGCTTTGGGGTGTTGTCGTTTATTTTGTTGCGGTGAAAGTATTTAAATGGGAGTAGTTTAATCAGGTAGACAAATCTTTCCCATGCTCACATTAGGCATGTTGTTATTCGTATTAGCAAATGTGTCTTGGTTTCCAGAAATGGTTTCATTAGCAAGTATTGCAAATAAGATAGCTTCTTTTGCATCAGGATTTATTCCTTTTTCTAAACTGGTTATCACTTTTATGGATTTAAAATGATCTGTTATAAAGTCCATCAGCAACGGATTATAGATACCTCCTCCGCTAACAATAATTTCTGTTTGCTTTGAATCTCCAATATAATGTTCAATGGCATTGCAAATGGAAACAGAGGTTAATCTATTTAAGGTAGCCATCACATCTTCAACTGAGATATTCGTAGCATTCATATTTTGTAGGTTTTGTTCAATGAATTCCATGTTGAACACTTCCGGTCCTGTTGTTCGTGGATAAGGTAAGTTGAAGTTGGGGTGTTTTAAGAAAGATGAAAGAAGCTCCTGATGAACAACTCCGCTTTTTGCGATAGAAGCATTATGGTCGAAGTCGAGATTGAAATGTTTTTTTGCCCAAACATTCATTAATGTATTACCGGGTCCTATATCCGTTGACGCTACTTCGTCAAATTTTGCATTAGCAGGCAGGAAAGTAAGATTTGCAATGCCGCCAATATTGAGAAGGATTCTGTTTGTATTTTTGTCCGAAAATAAAAGATAGTCGCCATAAGTTGCTAATGGAGCTCCTTCACCACCAGCAGCTATATGCTTTTGTCTGAAATCGGATATCGTAATAATTTGTGTATCATGTGCAATTTGATCGCCATCGCCAACTTGTAAAGTGGCGTTGCCGAATTGATTGTTGTGATGTAAGCTCATTGGTGCATGATAGATCGTTTGACCATGACTGGCTATCAAATCAATGTCAATGTTTTTTACTTTCCATTGAAATAAAGTATCGTTGATGTGTTGAGCATGTTTTTTGCCTATATATTTATTCAGTAAACACAATTGTTGAGTTTCTATAATTGGTTTTGAAAATATACTATTTATTTCTTCTTTAAAATGCTCATCAAAAGAGATGGTTTTAAAATTCAATATTTCAACTTTTGTATCCTTTCCGTTTCCTTTTATTTTGCAAAGTGCAATATCAAGTCCATCCATTGAAGTGCCACTCATCAAGCCAATAATTAGTCTGCTTGATTTGTTGCTGATTTCAAAAAGTTTTTGGATAGTACTTTTCATGATTAAGGCTTGATGAAATTGAGATTACGTTTTATGCCATCAAATTTAGTTCTTTTGACAGGAGAGTCTTTGAAAATGATTTTGAATTTTTCTTCCGATAATTCTTCCCAATCTTTGGATGTGAAGTGTAAGATTTCAGAAATGGGCTCAAATCTTTTTTCAGTGTTTGCTTCTGCAAATCGATTCCAAGGGCAAACATCCTGACAAACATCACATCCAAAAAACCAGTTGTCAAATTTATTTTTCATCTGATCAGGAATTAAAGCATCTTTTAATTCAATGGTAAAATAGGAGATACATTTGCTGCCATCAACAACTTTATTGGGAAGTATCGCTTCGGTTGGGCAATTATCTATGCAGCTCGTGCAAGTTCCACAATAATCTTTTGCTAAGGGTTCATCATATTCTAATTCGATGTCAATAATCAATGATGCAATGAAAAAAAACGACCCTTTATTTTTATTGATGAGATTTCCATTTTTTCCAATCCATCCCAATCCGGATTTTTGAGCCCATGCTCTTTCTAAAACCGGAGCACTGTCTACAAAACCTCTGCCGTTGATGTCTCCCAGTTTTTCTTTGATTCTGTGAAAAAAATTATAGAGCTTATCTTTTATTACAAGGTGGTAGTCTTCACCGTAAGCATATTTGGAAATTTTTGGGGAATCTATATTTTGTTTTTCTTCAGGAAAATAATTGAATAGTAAGGTGATGATAGATTTTGCTCCTGGAACTAATTTTGACGGATCGGTTCTTAAGTCAAAATGATTTTCCATATAATGCATCTTTCCCTGCATTCCTTTATTTAACCAGGTTTCCAATCTTTTTGCATCTTCATTCAGAAAAGTTGATTTCGCAATGCCGCAAAAATCAAAACCTAAATCTATGGCAGTTGATTTTATAAATTGGCTTGATAGTTGAAGTGTTGTCATTGAAATAATTAGATCAATAATTAATCGTCATCATTTTCCAGATGCATTTTATGGAAGAAGCGATGAATGATAGGGGCAAGTAAAATACTAAAAATAGATAGAAAGGTAATGCCACTGAACAAAGCATAAAAGGATGCAAATATTTTAGCTGTATTTGAAAGATGAATATTTACATCAATTACAGGCCCCATCCCACTGAGGATCATTGAAGCATTTAAAAGGCTGTCGTAAATATCAAATTCTGGCACTGTTGATTTGTATCCTGCAATTCCTAAAAGTAGACTTATTAATAAAACGATAAAAGCAATAAAAGCGTTTATTCTTATTCGTTGTCTGTAAACTTTTTTAGGAGCTAATTTTTCTTTCTTATGTTCATACATGTTCAGGTAAATTTAAACTTAAAACATAATGTCATAACCGACTAAACCAATAATCTCAAAATACCCAAAACTATGTTTTAAATAGCTGTTTTTTATTTGTTTAGTATTTGCTAATGCATTAACATATTTTACAAAACCTGTTTTGCCTGTGCCTTCTATGAATAACCTTTTTGAAAAATAAAATCTGGCGCCCGCTTCAACACTTATATTGTATCCTGCTACATGAAAATTATTATTGTACCTGTCTCCACGCCAGGTGAAATCTGTTCTTGGAATGTTTATACCTGCACCTGCTTTCCAAATTATATTCAATAAAGGTCTAGCATTGGAGGTTTTTCTAAAGATTGTTTTTTGCTGAACATAATTAATATGAAGCCAATTTGCCCCATCTGTATGTTCCATATGAAAAAAAGTTGCTGGATTTAAAATGCTGTCTCCATCTACTTGAACACCATCTATTTTTCCAGTAACAAGTGCTTTTTGAAAATCATCAACAACATATTTTGCATGGTCGAAATTCAATTCAATAGCTCTGGTTTTGTTTTTGTTAAGGTAGAATCCCATTCTATAATTGTATTGAGGGATAGAAATCGCAGTAGGCTTTTTGTAAATTGCATCAAAGTCGGGTTTGTCTGATGCCGTAACATTATGAACAACAAAATCACTTCCATTACCTAGCTTGAAATGAATATTGCTTCTTGTGTACCATTCTCTATTGTATCCCCATTGAATATACATCCCCTTTAAAAAAACATTGTTTTTTTGTGCCATTGAAATCAAAGTTGGCGACATCAATAAAACAGAAAGGATAATTTTTTTCATGAAAATGAAATAAAGATATTAGTGAAATTTGGGCCTAAAGCTAATATATTCTTTTAACAATCAGTTGCTACGAAATTTAAATGATGATTGTTATCAATGTTATTTAAGCAGACAACTATTTTATTTGTTGCTATAAAGTCAGATAAATAAAGGAAAATGTGTCATAATAGCATAGGATTTTGATTGGAAGGTTATTTGATATCATATCTGTATAAAATTTAAAACTATGAACTTAAATAATTTTACCATCAAAGCATCTGAGGTGATTCAAAAAGCACAACAGTTGGCTTTCAATCAAAATAACCCAAATATTGAGAATGAACATATTTTAAAAGCTTTATTGACTCTTGAGGATTCTCCAATTGAGTATTTACTTAAAAAAAATAATGTTACGCTCAATTTATTGGAAACTAAATTAAATGAACTTTTAGGTAAGTTGCCACAAACAAATGCAGAGCCAGCCCAAACCATTGGCAGGGATGCCAATGCTGTTTTACTAAGAGCCGGAGCTGTATTGAAAGATTTTAATGATGAGTTTGTTACACCAGAACATTTATTGTTGGCGATTTTGCAAGGTAAAGATGCAATGGCAAATTTATTAAAAGATACAGGATTGAATGAAAAAGGTTTGGTAATAGCAATCAAAGAATTGAGAAAAGGGAATACAGTTAATTCACAAACTCAGGATACTACATTCAATGCTTTAAATAAATATGCTAAAAATTTGAATGAATCTGCAAGAATTGGGAAGTTGGATCCGGTAATTGGCCGCGATGAAGAAATAAGAAGAACACTCCATATTTTAAGCAGAAGAACAAAAAATAATCCCATTCTGGTTGGAGAGCCTGGTGTTGGTAAAACAGCAATTGCCGAAGGTATTGCTATGCGAATTGTAAATGGGGATGTCCCTGAAAATTTAAAATCTAAAATTATTTATGCGCTTGATATGGGGCAGTTGATTGCAGGTGCAAAGTATAAAGGCGAGTTTGAAGAGCGTTTAAAATCGGTAGTAAAAGAAGTAACAGATAGTAATGGTGAAATTATTTTGTTTATTGATGAAATCCATACACTAGTGGGAGCAGGTGGCGGCGATGGCGCTATGGATGCTGCTAATATTTTAAAACCCGCATTAGCAAGAGGTGAATTAAGAGCAGTTGGCGCAACCACATTAAATGAATATCAAAAATATTTTGAAAAAGATAAAGCACTGGAAAGGCGATTTCAAAAAGTATTGATAGATGAACCTTCTACTGAAGATGCGATTTCCATTTTGCGAGGAATTAAAGACCGTTATGAAACCTATCATCATGTGCGTATCAAAGATGAAGCAATCATCGCAGCCGTCGAATTGTCGCACAGATATATCACCGATCGTTTTTTGCCTGACAAAGCAATCGATTTGATTGATGAAAGTGCAGCAAAGTTGAGATTGGAAATGAATTCCATGCCTGAAGAATTAGATAAGTTAGAAAGACAGATTCGTCAGCTTGAAATAGAGAGAGAAGCCATAAAAAGAGAACAGGATGAAGTGAAACTAAAAGAACTGAATACGGAAATTTCAAATTTATCTGTTGAACGTGATACTTATGTTTCCAAATGGCGACAGGAGAAAGAAATTGTTGAAAAGATTCAAAATGGTAAAGCTGCTATAGAAAAATTAAAACAAGAGGCGGAGCAGGCAGAAAGAAATGGTGATTATGGAAAAGTAGCAGAAATCAGATATGGGAAAGTTAAAGAGCAGGAAATATTGATTACAGCTCTTACAGGCGAATTGGATGACTTATCGGAGAAACGATTGTTGAAAGAAGAAGTTGATGCGGATGATATTGCAGAGAGTATCGCTAAAGCCACTGGAATACCCGTATCAAAAATGATGCAAAGCGATAGAGATAAATTGATGCATCTCGAAGATGAATTGCATAAAAGAGTTGTGGGGCAAGAGGAAGCGATAGAAGCAGTTTCAGATGCAATCAGAAGAAGTAGGGCAGGCTTGCAAGATGTAAAAAAACCAATAGGGTCTTTCATCTTTTTAGGAACAACCGGTGTAGGTAAAACCGAATTGGCAAAAGCGCTTGCAGATTATTTATTTGACGATGATAGTATGATTACTCGTATTGATATGAGTGAATATCAAGAAAAACATACCGTAAGCAGATTGGTTGGTGCACCTCCGGGATACGTTGGATATGATGAAGGCGGACAACTAACCGAAGCCGTTAGAAGAAAGCCTTATTCTGTTGTATTGCTTGATGAAATTGAAAAAGCTCATCCGGATGTGTACAACGTTTTACTTCAGGTTTTAGATGATGGTCGCTTAACAGATAACAAAGGTAGAGTTGTGAATTTTAAAAATACAATCATCATCATGACGAGCAATATGGGTAGCCAAATCATTCAGGATAATTTTGAAAAAGTGACTGAAAAAAATAAAGAAGAGGTGGTTGATAAAACAAAAGTTGAAGTAATTAATTTATTGAAACAAACCATCAGGCCAGAGTTCCTCAACAGAATTGATGAAGTAATCATGTTTCAACCATTAATGAAGAGTGATATTAAAAATATAATTACTATACAGTTAATCGATTTAAAGAAGTTGGTCAAACAAAATGGAGTGCAATTGGAGTTCAGTGATTATGCTTTGGATTATCTGGCTGAGAATGGATATGATCCACAATTTGGTGCAAGACCTCTCAAAAGGCTGATTCAAAAACAAATTGTCAATCAGTTGAGTAAGCGAATTATTTTGGGCGATATTGATAAAACTATGCCAGTAATTGTAGATGTTTTTGATGGAGTGGTTGTGTTTAGAAATGAGACTAAAAAAGCACTAGAAAATACATTATAACAAAATTTTAAAACGATGCAATTATTTGTAAATCAATTTGTTATAATTTTTTTATTATGAATTTATTCTCAACACTATAAAAACAAATCAAAATATCATATCTTCAGCCGAATTGGTACCCCAAAAAACTTAACAATTTAAACAGATAAGTTGTTAATAATAAACAAAGAATAAAAAATAGAAAATGGCATTCAAAAAAGAAATCTTAGTAATTATAGAGCCTAGAGATGTATTTGTCGGTAATCCAAAAGCAGAAGTTACCTTGGAAGAATTTGGCGAATATGAAAGTGAACCCTGCGCTAAGGCAAATGAAATTGTAAAACAATTATTACAGGATTATGATGGCAGAATCAGATTCAATTTCCGTCATTTCCCCCTAACTAAAATTCATCAAAGAAGTTTAAAGGCTGGAGAAGCTGCTGTTGCTACAGCTCAGGAAGGTAAGTTCTGGGAAATGCATAACATTCTTTTTGCCAACAGAAGGAATTTAGGTACAACGAGTTTGAAATTGCATTCAAAAGAAGCCGGAGTGAAGAGTAAAAAGTTTTTAGATGATTTGGTTAATGCAACTTTTGGATGGCAGGTGCAGGGTGATTTAAAAGAAGGTATTGATCGTGGTGTTAAAGATGTGCCTACTTTTTTTGTGAATGGTAAAATGGTAACAGGCAAGCCAACTTATGAAGAATTGAGTAAGGCAATTGAGACAGCTTTTAAAGATTTGAAAAAAGGAACAGTTGTAAAGCCATATAAGCCAGTACCCAAAGAGCCTAAAGTTGAAAAAGTAGTTGCTAAAGTAGATAAGACTGCAAAAGCGATAAAACAATCTAAAGAAGTAAAGAAAGCTGTAGCTCCTAAAAAAGCAAAAGCTCTAGTTAAGGCAACTAAAAAAGTAGCTAAGGTTGCAAAACCTGCTGTAAAAGCGGTGAAGGTTGCGAAATCATTGAAAATTGAAAAAACAAAATCTAAAAAATCTACCAAATCAGTTAAGCAAAGGGCTTAGTAGATTTGAATTATAATTTAATAAGGTTGCCTGAATAAGGCAGCCTTTTTTATTGTACATAAAAGAGATTATTATTAAAAATTACTGAAAGTGAATTCTTACAGTTTGATAAAAGACTTTATTGTTGATGGTTTGGCTTTCAGAGAATCCTTGTAAACCAAAAAGGCCTGCTGCATTTCCGTTATTGATCGCAATTTCAAGATAGCCAGCGGAATTAAAAAAAGCAAGTTTGTCGCTTTTGGGAACGTCGGAATAATTGTTACTTAATTTATCAATAACTTCATCTCTTTTAAAGATGATTGAAAAGTTTCTGCCTTTGCGGTGTTCTTCAAATTCTATTTTCGAAATATTTACGATTACATTTTCAAAGTTGTCGATGTAGATAATTTGTCCTTCAATCCAGTTATCACCCACTAAAGGTTTTAATGGATTTTTTTCTCTGATTTTGATGTTTGAGTTTCCAACTTCTTCAATTGTTTTTCCATTTTGCAGCTCGTGTAGTGCTTTTGCAAAAACGTTTGTGAAGAAGAGCGAGCTCTTCTGAATGTTTTTATCTAATTCAAGACCAACCACTTTTTGAGGATGTTCCTCCAAAATCATGGTCAATAGTCCATTGTCTGCACAGCCTATAAAATGTCCGTTATGTTCTGCAAGCAACATATATTCAGGATCTTCATCAAAAATATTAATCAACATCAGATGATAAGTGCCAATTGGAAAGTTTTTGATAGCATTTCTGCATACGTAAGCGGCCTGTGGATAATTGAAAGCAGTTAGAGAGTGAGTGATGTCGATTATATTTAAGTCTGGTTGATAGCGTAATAATTGCCCTTTGATAGCACCTACAAGGAAGTCCTTTTCGCTGATATCGGTGGTTAAAGTAAGTAGGGGCATTCTATAATTTGAAATTTATTTTCGGCGTTTAAAGTTAAAACTAATTTTCTATTAAAAATTAGAGTTTATTTTATCAGTTTGCCGTTTTTGAAGAAAAAATTATAAGTGAGTTTATCTGTTAGTGATGCGAAAAATTTATTCATCCAAACTGTTTGCTTGCCTTTGAAAGTAAGGATTAAAGTTCTTCTTCTTTTTTCAATCGCTTTTAAAATATGTTGTGCACATTCTTCAGAGCTCATTAAACTGCTTTCATCTAAAGGGCTTTCACCTTGAGCAACAGCTTCACCATTTAAAGCCGCATTTCGAATATTGCTTTTGGTAAATCCCGGACAAACCCACATCACATTAACCTGTTGATGTAATAGTTCGGTTCTTAAAGCTTCGAGCCATCCGTTAAGTGCAAATTTGCTTGCAGAATAACCACTTCTTCCGGGAAGGCCTCTGTATCCTGCAATAGATGAGATGCCAACTATGGTGCCTTTTCTATCTATAATGGATGGTAATGCTTGTTTTGTAGTATAAATAACTCCCATGAAATTGATGTCCATCACTTTTTTTATCACTTCAACATCTGCATCTGCAAACAAAGATCTCATTGAAATTCCAGCATTATTGATTAGGATGTCAATTCCGCCAAATCTTTGAATAGTGGTATTTATGAAATTGATGCAATCTTTATCAATACTAACATCAGCAGCAATGCAGAGTAAATTATCGCTACAATAAGATTTTTTTAATGCATCTAGCTTCGTCTGAGTTCTTGCACAAGTGGCTATTTTAGCACCTAGAGGCAGCAAAGTAGTAATCAAAGCTTTCCCAATACCATCGCTTCCTCCGGTAATAACCACTACTTTATTGTTGAAATAGTTATTCATTTTTTATAATTAGGCAAAAATAAGCGAGTATTATTGCTATTTCTAAAGAGTTATTCATTAATGTGAATAATAATTTCGAAATCTTTTTTAAAAAATTTGATTGAAATAGTGAATTGTCCTATTTTTGCAAACCCTTAAACAGGGTATTGAGATTTGGTAGCTCAGTTGGTAGAGCAATACACTTTTAATGTATGGGTCCTGGGTTCGAGTCCCAGCCAGATCACGAAAAAGACTTTACAGCAATGTAAGGTCTTTTTTATTTAGTATAGTTTACCTGTATCTAGATTGTGATTATAAAAAGACTTTTTCTTTTTGATATTATAATTAATATCGATTTTGCTAAATTTTTTGACTTTTCTAAAATTTTTGACGAATAGAAAATTTATTGGAAGAATAAATTTTTTTGGAAAGTACTTAGGAAGAGTATAATTCATAACTGTTTACAGGAGTAACATTTTATTTAATGCCTCCTATTCTCAAATTGTAATTAAATCCAAAATTTAAATTTTTGTACTTCATTTAAATTAGGCGGTTAATTGAGCGTTTATCTTTAGAGGAAGTAATAAATTAAATGAAAATAAAACTATGGTTTTTTTTCATAATAAATTGAATTTAGGATTAGAAAATCTTGCTGTTCTTAAAAAAACCTTGTATAAATATGAATTCAATTGAGGTATTACACAAGTCAATTTTATTAAAAATATTGCAATAGGTTAGGATTATATTTTTTATAGTATTTGTACTTTGATCAAACGGTAACTTAAGGATAAAACTACTAAGTAATGCTACTTTTATCAACACATAGAACTACTTAATTTTTGATATTTCTATTTCAGCACTTTGATTCGATTTTATTATTACTTAGATTTAATTCATCGTTATTTCCTTTATCTAATTTTTAAATTTGTTATTTATGAAAACCGCAAAAAAAATCAAGCAAATCATGTTCTCTTTTTTGGGTTATTTCTGGGAAGAATTGTATTACAATCAGGAGAAAAAAGATTTTGAAAGGTTGAAAAGATTTATCTCATCCTAAGGATGAGATTTTTTTTTCTTATTGACAGTTTCTTAATTTGTATTCTTAACTATATTGTCATGATTAAATGGTTTATTTTTCTTTCATTTATCTTCATTTTAAATTCTTGTCATACTTCTCTAAATCAACACCAAATAATTGGTGGCGATAAAGATAAATATGGTTGCAAAGGCTCAGCGGGGTATCAATGGAGCGAATTAAAAAAAGAGTGTATCAGAAGTTTTGAGCTGCCTTTGCAATTATTTAATAAAGATAAAACTTATGGTGCTGGAGTATTATTTATATCAGACAGTAGTAAAGTTGAAGTGTTTTGCAAAGAGGGGAGGTTTATTTTAAATAAAGTTAATGATACTACTTATAAGGATACAAAAAATGATTATTGTTTATACATAAATGGAAATGAGTATCATTTTATTGATGAACAACATGTTGTTTTATATCAATAGTTGAGAGATTAATGCTATAATTATTGATGCTTTCACAAATTATATGACCATTAATCCACAACCCCTTACATCACTATTTTCTAATCTACCGATGATTTCAAAACTTCCATCTGGATGTAGTTGTCCTATATCGTCTGTAGCTATAAAAGAGCAACTATATAAGTTGGCAAAATCTATAATATTCACTGCGCCAGTTATTGACTTGTTAATGATTGATTTTATTTCAAAAGGATCGTCTTCAGATCGCAGAAGGATTTTCTTCCATGGCGGAGATTTGAAAATATTGTTACCACATGAATAGGATTGTGATAATAGCTCTGTCATTCCATATTCAGAATGAATACTATCGATGCCGAATTTTTCTTTTAAAATTTGATGTAATGCATTTTTTGATATCTCTTCTCTTCTTCCTTTCATACCACCTGTTTCCATGACTATAGTATTTTGCAGGTTGAATTGATATGCTTCTGTAAAATCAAGCAATGCAAATGAAACGCCAATTAGTAATGTTTTTTGTTTCTTGCTTTCATTACTTAAAATTGTTTCAGAAAGTTTTTGAAAATCATTTAAATAAAAGTTACTGTTTACATTGTTGCTTAGTTTGATTAAATGGTCAACCATATAAACCAATGAAGCGTTATTTCGTTCTAAATAAGAGGGAAGTAGCCCAAGGATACAATATTCTTGGATGTTTTTGTAAAACAACTCAAAACATTTTATGAAGCTTTCTTCATAAATAGCAAGGTCTTTGATGTAGTGCTTGTTGTTGATGCTTCCTGTTGTACCACTGCTTTCGAAAACAACCTGTGGCTCAAATGAAGTGGATGTAATAATTTTGTTTTTAAAAAATTGTATGGGTAGAAAGGGGATTTGAGTCATTTTTTTTACCTGTTCAACATCAGTTTTAATACTCTTGCAATAAGAACGATAAATTTCGTTGTTATCATATTGAAATTGAAAAATAGCCAACGCCACGGCTTCGAAATCATCTAACTTAACTCCGAAAATCATCTTCCTTAATTCCTTATCATCTTTGAATGTGCTCATCAATCACAAATTTGACGAATTATTTTAGATTATCTATCAAATTGATTTTGTATTTTTAAATAGTAACCATTAACCGAAAAGTTGAAATCTGTTTTAAAATTTATTTTATCTCATTCTATTTTCGTTTCTTTTTGCGCCTTTACCCTCACTCTTCAAACTTATATATTATCAAACAAGCCTATCAATTTATCTATTTGCTGGCTGGTCTTTTTTTCAACAATAGCTGCTTATAATCTCTACTGGACTTTGAGTAAATGGTCTTTTAATAAAAATAATCCTGTGCTGTTTTCTAATTATTGGATCCATTTTTTTTTACTGATTTTTTCTTTTTTGGTTGTTATTGATTATTTATGGCAAATTCCTTCACTCATTCCTTCTGTTTTAATTTCAATTGGACTGACCTTGTTCTATACTATTATTGTATTGCCCATTTTCAAAGATTTTTCAAAAAAATTAAATGGATTGTTGAAAACTTTTACATTAGCAACAACTTGGACATTTGTGACTGTGGTCATTCCTTTACATGATCAATTGTGTCAATCTGGTTTTTGGGTGCTGATTTTAACACGCTTTCTTTTTTTATTGATGCTTTGTATCATTTTTGATGCAAAAGATTCAAAGATGGATGTGCTATTAAAAATGGATACGTCAGTAAGTAAGATTAGCTTAAAAGTATTGTCAGTATTAATGAT
This sequence comes from Chitinophagaceae bacterium, assembly GCA_027484165.1. Lineage (GTDB taxonomy): Bacteria > Bacteroidota > Bacteroidia > Chitinophagales > Chitinophagaceae > Ferruginibacter. Next base: position 21,430 of record JAIXWH010000116.1, read on the forward strand.
TGTTATCATTTTGATAAATGGGTTATTGCTGTTTTTTTTAGGAAATGTTTTTCAAAGTCAATCACAAGTTTTTGTGTTAATGTGTTCATCATCTTTAGCGTTTTTATTATATCTGTTATCCTTCAAAAGGCGCGGTTACTTTTTCTATTATTTTATGGTAGATGGGATGATGTTGTTATCATCTTTTGCAAGTTATATGCTAACTATTTAGTTAATTTGTCTTCTAAATCAATTTTATGGCAAAGTCATTAAAGAAAAAATCAATTTTAGGTGAAAGCTCTTATGCCTTTTTAAAGAACTATATCAACACTCCCTCTCCAACAGGTTTTGAAAGTGGCGGACAAAAATTATGGATGAATTACATCAGTCCTTATGTAGATGAAATGTTCACTGATCCTTATGGTACAGCAGTTGGCGTGATTAATCCTAAAGCAACATTCAAGGTTGTGATTGAAGCTCATGCAGATGAAATCAGTTGGTTCGTGAATTATATTTCTGCAGATGGATTAATCTATTTGAAAAGGAATGGTGGTGTAGATCATCAAATCGCTCCTTCAATGCGTGTGATTATTCAAGGTAAGAAAGGCCCAGTTAAAGCAGTTTTTGGATGGCCTGCTATTCATACTCGTTTAAGTAACAATGATTCAAAAGAACCACAACCCAAAGTTGATAACCTGTTTTTGGATTGTGGAGCCAGGAATAAAAAAGAAGTTGAAGCATTAGGGATTCATATCGGATCAGTAGCTACTTATGCAGAAGGCTATGATGAACTAGCAAATGGCTTTTTGATTGGAAGAGCTTTTGATAACAGAGTAGGGGGCTTTATGATTGCAGAAGTTGCTCGATTATTGAATCAAAATAAAAAGAAATTGCCATTTGCATTATATGTGGTAAATGCAGTTCAGGAAGAAATTGGATTAAGAGGTGCCGAGATGATTGCTCGCAGAATCAAGCCAGATGTGGCTATCATTACAGATGTTACTCATGACAGTACCACTCCAATGATCAATAAAATTATTGAAGGTGAATGTAAATGTGGTGCAGGACCTTCTTTGTGTTATGGCCCAGCAGTACATAATAAATTGCTCGACTTCGTTCAAAATGTTGGAAATAAATCAAAAATACCTTTCCAATTAAGAGCCATCAGCAGAAGCACCGGAACCGATACGGATTCATTTGCATATGCAAACGATGGGTGTCCTTCGGTTTTGATTTCTATTCCGTTGAGATACATGCACACCACTGTTGAAATGTTACACAAAGATGATATTGAAAATACAGTGAAGTTGATGTATGAATCTTTACTTGCATTAACACCAAAAACAAATTTGAGTTACTTCAGTTAAAAAATCATTTTATGGGAGATCAATTCGGTAAGTTTATAAGATTGTTTGGAAATATTTTCTTTTCCTTCATTGGATTTATTGTCTTGATCTCTTTATTGTTATTGGGTCTGCGATTTTTTATGGGTGCATTGGATTATCTTTCATGGTTTCGTTATTTCTATTTGAGTTTGATGCTGATGATACCATCAGTTTTATTCATCACCGTTTTTCTGATTTTTTTCAAGCGTACAAAATTCCATCCTTCAAAACCTGTACGAATAATTTCTGATACTATTTTCGTTTCTGCAATCCTAAGTTGGTTTGTGGTATTGATTTTGGATAGTATTCAATTCCTAAAACATGGTTATACCGATATCGATAAATATTACAGTTACAATATGCTGTATCTGGTAATTAATGTAGCCACTATTTTTATTGTTGGGATTATACAAGCACTAACAACAGCCAAGGAAAAGGATTGGATGGAGCGGAGGGTTGGTTGAATAGTTGATTGGTTGATTGGTTGATTTGATAATTTGAAGATTAGACAAACGTCAAACAACAAACAACAAACGTCAAACAACAAACAACAAACGTCAAACAACAAACAACAAACAACAAACGTCAAACAATCTTAAACTTATTAAACCTTTTGAACAAGCTTTAGCGAATTGAACCTTAAGTTAGCGCTATCTCCAAAACCTGCTGCATCGTTTTTACATAATGGAAATTAATTCCGGTGATAAATTTTTGTGTGATTTCTTCTACATCTTTTTCATTTTGCCAGCACATAATGATGTCTTTGATGCCCGATCTTTTTGCTGCAAGAACTTTCTCTTTTATGCCACCTACAGGTAATACCTGTCCGCGTAAAGTAATTTCACCAGTCATTGCCAGATAAGGCTTTATTTTTCTTCCGGTTAATGCACTTGCAATTGCAGTCATCATGGTAATCCCTGCACTAGGACCATCTTTTGGAACAGCGCCCTCAGGAACATGAATATGAATATTTTTAGTGGAGAATAAATTGGAATCGATGCCGATTTTTTTAGCATTTGCCTGCACCCAGGTTAATGCGGTGGAAGCACTTTCTTTCATTACATTGCCTAAGTTTCCGGTAAGTTTTAATTCGCCTTTGCCTTCACTCGATTGCGCTTCAATAAATAAAATGTCACCACCAACATAGGTCCACGCTAATCCCACAGCAACTCCTGGCATATTAGCCATTTTGTATAATTCATTGTTGAATTTCGATTTACCGAGAATCTTTTCGATGTCTTGTAAAGTAACAGTTGGTTTTAATTTTCCTTTTACTACCAACTCTTTGGCTTGATATCGCATAATACTTGCCATTAACCTATCGAGTTCTCTCACGCCGCTTTCTCTGGTATAATCGGTAATTACTTTTTCGATAACAGCATCACTGATTTTAAAACTATTATCTTTTAAGCCATGCATTTCTTTTTGCTTAGGAATTAAATGTTGCTTGGCGATTTCAATTTTTTCTTCAATAGCATATCCGCTTAAATCAATAATCTCCAAACGGTCTCTTAATGCGGGTTGTATGCTGCTTAAATTGTTTGCGGTTGCAATGAATAAAACTTTGCTCAAGTCATATTCTAACTCTAGATAGTTGTCGTAGAAAGAATGGTTTTGTTCTGGGTCTAAAACTTCCAATAATGCAGATGAAGGATCTCCTCTGTGATCACTACCTACTTTATCTATCTCATCTAAAATCATCACGGGGTTGCTCGATTTTGTTTTACGGATAGATTGAATAATTCTTCCTGGCATTGCGCCGATATAGGTTTTACGATGGCCTCTAATTTCACTTTCATCATGCAATCCACCCAAACTTACTCGTACATATTTTCTGTGTATTGCAGCTGCAATGCTTTTTCCTAAACTAGTTTTCCCAATTCCCGGAGGGCCAATAAAACAAAGTATTGGACTTTTCATATCGCCCTTCAATTTCAAAACAGCAAGGTATTCCAAAATGCGTTCTTTGATTTTGTGCATACCATAATGGTCTTTATCTAAAACTTTTTTGGCTTTCTTTAAGTCGTATGAATCTACTGTACATTCTTCCCAAGGTAAGTCTAACATTAAATCAACATGATTGTAGATGACAGAATAATCAGGTGTTGAGGGATGCATACGTTCTAACTTCTCGATGTTTTTGGTGAACATCTCTTTCGCAGCGGGAGTCCATTTTTTAGATTCGGCCTTCTTCATCATCTCTTTTACTTCAGCTGCGTTTTCACCACCCAATTCATCTTTGATGGCTTTCATCTGCTGTTGTAAAAAATATTCGCGTTGTTGTTTATCTAATTCAGCTCTGGTTTTATTGGTAACCTTGTTCTTCAATTCGGCATATTGCAATTCGGTTTGCATTAAATTCATTAGCAACTCAGCACGCTCTTTGATGTTGTTGATTTCAAGCAATTGTTGCTTTTGTTTTAAATCGCAGTTAAGATTGCTACTTACAAAGTGTATCAGGAAGGAAGGGTTCTCAATGTTTTTCAGAATAATTGCGGCCTCGCTCGGTAAGTTAGGCGAAAGTCCTACTATTTGTGAAGCCAAGTCTTTAATACTGCTTAGCATCGCATTAAAATCAGGATCATCAACCAAAGGTTCATCGGTGAGCACACTGATTTTAGCTTTGAAATAAGGATCTATAATAGTAATCTCATCAATTTTAAATCTTTTCTTGCCTTGGATGATGATGGTTGTTCCGCCATCTGGCATTTTAATGAGTTTCACAATTTTTGCAACTGTTCCTATGCCCTCTAAATCATTGATTGTAGGTTCTTCTATGCTGCTGTCTTTTTGCGCCACAACGCCAACCAATTTGTCAGTTTTGTAGGCGTCTGAAACGGCCTTAATGCTTTTGTCTCTTCCAACAGTAATAGGAATTACAACTCCTGGGAAAAGAACCGTGTTTCTTAAAGGGAGCAGGGGCAGTTCATCGGGAATGTGTTGTCCGTCGGCATCAGCCTCTTCTTCGTTAAGTGAAACAATAGGCATGAACTCCATTTCATCTTCTCCACTTTGCATAAATAATTTGTTATTCATAATAGGCTTATTGATAAGTCAATTTGTCAATTTAGTTTTTAATATCACTAATATATTTAAGGGACGATATATTGTTCAATTATAATGCCATAAATCTCGCTGAACTTGTAATCAAGAAACGTTATTTTTGTGCTTTATGCAAATCAATCTCACAGATTTCGAAAAATCAATATTTGAAAAGGTGGCAAAAGCCGCCGAAATATTGCAATATCCAACTTATGTGGTAGGTGGATTTGTTAGGGATAAAATTTTAGGTAGACTTACAAAAGATATTGATATTGTATGTGTTGGTGATGGAATTCTTTTAGCCAACGAAGTCACCAAATTATTTCATCCTGCTCCTCAGGTCAACTTTTTTAAAAACTTCGGAACGGCACAAATTAAAATTTACACCGGCGAAAATTCGGAAAATGAAGCTCTTGAAATTGAGTTTGTAGGTGCCAGAAAAGAGAGTTACCGACAAGAAAGCAGAAATCCTGTTGTTGAACCAGGCAGTTTGGAGGATGACCAAAACCGCAGAGATTTTACTATAAACGCATTAGCCATCAGTTTGAATCAACATGATTTTGGCGAATTGGTCGACCCCTTTAATGGTGTTGGTGATTTGGAAAATAAAATCATTAAAACCCCTTTGGCGCCAGAAGTTACTTTCAGCGACGATCCTTTGAGGATGATGAGGGCGATTCGTTTTGCTAGTCAGCTGAATTTCAATATAGAGCCCCAAACTTTAGAAGCGATTTCTACCATTGCCAATAGAATAAAAATTATCAGCGGGGAGCGAATAGCAGATGAGTTGAATAAGATTTTACTATCCCCCAAGCCTTCTATCGGTTTCGATTTGTTATACAAAACAGGGTTGCTTGAAATTATTTTCCCTCAGATGGTGGCTTTGGCAGGAGCGGAATATATTGATGGAAAAGGGCATAAAGATAATTTTTACCATACTATTCAGGTAGTTGATAATATATGCGAGTTCACCGATGACCTTTGGCTTCGATGGGCTGCAGTTTTACATGATATCGCCAAACCTGTCACTAAAAAATTTGAAGAAGGTCATGGCTGGACTTTTCATGGTCATGAAGTGATAGGAGGAAGGATGGTGCCCAAAATATTTACCCAACTCAAATTACCACAAAACGAAAAGATGAAGTTTGTGCGTAAGATGGTTGAGTTACATTTGCGTCCTATTAGTCTTACAAAGGAAGATATAACAGATGCGGCTGTTCGAAGATTGATCTTTGATGCCGGCGATGATTTGGAATCCTTATTCATGTTATGCAGGGCAGATATCACATCTAAGAACAAAGAAAAAGTAAAAAGATATTTAGCCAATTTTGAAATGGTGATGGAGCGTTGTATCGAAGTGGAAGAAAAAGATCATATTCGAAACTGGCAACCGCCCATAACCGGCGAAATGATTATGGAGCACTTCAATTTACCTCCCGGTAGAAATGTAGGTATTATTAAAAACGCCATCAGAGAAGCTATTCTTGATGGAATCATTCCTAACGAATACGAGTCCGCTTTTGCATTTATGTTGGAGAAGGGGAAGGATTTGGGGATTAGTTGATTGGTTGATAAGTTTATTAGTAGCTTAAATTTTTACTTTTCACTTTTGAATCCTCGTCTTTGCTTCCTTTTGAGGTTTTAGTGAAACTGTTTGTTTCGGTAATTTGGTGATTTGAAGTTTTGCTGAACCACAAACCACAAACCACAAACCACAAACCACAAACCACAAACCACAAACCACAAACCACAAACCACAAACCACAAACCACAAACATCC
>JAIXWH010000081.1 GCA_027484165.1 Chitinophagaceae bacterium
GAAATTTTTAAGGTATCTAAAAAATCTAATTGAGAATTTTTTGTAAGCGTTAAATCAAAACTTTGAATTCTGTAATCTTCATCAGTTATATTTATAACTCCAGAAAAAAGTGGCTCAAAATTTCTGCGAGGTGTTACTTTTATGGAGTATACCATTTTTCCACTTTCCTGATAGGTTCCCAGCATTTTAAATTTATAAAATCGAATTGCTCCATCTGCAATGGGTGACACATAACCTCTTGAGGAACCTCCTCCATCAAATATGCTAACATTGTTGGAATATAAATTGATGAAGGTTGGAAAAGTAAAACCTGCTGCCTTGCTTCCACTAACGCGACTGCTCTTCACCTCCATTTTAAATTTATCGGGTTTTTGCTTGTATATTTTAGATAGTGCTTCCGACAAATAAATAATCCCTTTACCTGCTGAATCTAATCCCATCGATTCTTTGTCATCATCCGGTACTTTTTTCCCCATAATTTTATTGGGCAATTTTCTCAGCTTGATTAAATCTTTACTATATAAATCACATTCGAATGAACTGACCTCATTGTTGTATTTATTTCTTTTTTTTATCGCCTGTCTTATAATTTCATAAGCTGGATTTTCCGATCCACTTTTAATCACTAATTCTTTGAGTAATAAGTTTTGTTTTTTTAGTATGATGTTCAATTCAATATCATCTTGTATATCAATTTGCTTTTCTACAGCTTCGTATCCAATATGCTGAAAAACCAAAAAATATTTGCCAGATGTTAATGTAAAAGAATAAGCACCTTTATTATTTGCAGTGACCCCTTTGGAAGTTCCCTTTAACACTACTGAGGTATAAGCCAATGGCTGATTATTATCATCTTTGATTACACCATATATTTTTTGTGAAAAAACGCAAACACTATTGAGTAGAAAAAGCAGCAAAAATATACATCTCATGAAATTAGAAATTATGAAATAGCAAGATATTCTATTTTTCAATTATGAGCCTATTAATTGCTTACATTTCCGATTCATTTTTTAAATTTGGGGATGCAAAATGAATTAAGCGAACATACTAGAAATATATTAGGATTAAAATTACCCACCGACCCAAGATGGGTGAATCTTGCTGAAATGCAATTGGAAGAAATCCTTACCGATCATGCATACTGTGAGCAAAAAGCAGCAACCACCTGCATTTCCCTTATTCAAAAGAATCCAGAGAAGTCATTATTAGTTCAAGAACTAAGTCCAATCGTGACGGAAGAATGGGGCCATTTCAGAATGGTACTGGCTGAATTGAATAAAAGAGATTTACAATTCGGAAGACAACGAAAAGATGTTTATGTAAATAAATTAATTGACTTTCAAAAAAAAGGTGGGAGTCATGAAGAACGTTTTCTTGATCAAATGTTGACAATGGCACTTATTGAAGCAAGAAGTTGCGAAAGATTTAAAAGATTAAGCGAAGGCCTTGATGATGAATACATGAGGAAATTTTACAGAAAATTCATGGAGAGCGAAGCAGGACATTACACTTTGTTTATCACGTTAGCAGAACATTATATTGATAAAAAAATAGTACGTAAACGCTGGTCAGAATGGTTAGCTTATGAAAAAGATTTAATGAACAGCGCCGAAGTAAGAGGAGACAGAATTCATTAAAATAAATATTTCTAATAATTATTGACAAAGAAATGTACTCCATTAACAACCTGTATCTGATTACCTAACTTAACCGAACCTGGAGAATAAGTTCGTTCCTGTGAACCATAGTAAGTAAAACTGGAACTCCCTAATGTTTTTATTTTCCCAGCAAATGCTTTATCATCCAAGGAATTGTAGTAAGTCATAGAGACAGATCCATAAGATTTTATTTTACCTTTAATCGCAGCATTCTCAAAAGAACTGTAGTAATTAATATTTGCCGAACCTATTGATTTTACTTTATTTGTGAGCATCGCATCATCAAGCATTGTGTAATAATCAAAATTAATGGGACCAACACTTTTAATTTTCCCAATCAATTCCACTCTGTCATAAGATGCGAAATATTTGATTTGTGTTGTCCCTATGAATTTAATCTTCCCTCTGAAAGCCGAATCATCCTTTTCATTATAATAGTCTACACGACCACCAAATCCTTCTAATTTTCTTTGTATATAATCAACAGGTCTGCCTGCATATCTATCAACGCCCCATTCGGCAATGCTTCCATCCTGTGAAATATTCAGCACTACATTCTCATTCAATAAAAAACTAAACACAGATGTGCTGCCATTACCAGAAATTATAACCTTACTTAGTCTTTGACTGAAAGTATTTAAAACAAGTGTTGTTGATAAAACAAATAAATAAATCTTTTTCATATGTTAGTAAAATTTGTATTTGTAAGATGATTCAACATTCATTACCCTCTTCATTTACATTCAAATCAGTAGAAATGAATAATGGTTTTATCTTTTTAAAGGCAGTTAAAGTTACATTTTAATATGAAATCCAATAAATAAATTATGACTTATTCTGACTAAAAAACTCAATTTCATCAGTAAAATCTATGTAAGGATGAGTCGCTTTTAGTTTTAAAACCTTTTCCAAATGGGTACCAATAAATTTTTTATGTTGAACCGATTCAGGATTAAATGCTTTATGGTTTCGGGCATTTCTGATGATTGAAATCTCTTTCATTAATTGTTTTGATTCTTCATCAACACAAGTTGCTAAAAATTTCTCCCAAACATAATTGGTTGCTGCATAATTGGGATGAACCATATCCTCTGCAAAAAAACGGTAGTCTCTCAAATCATCTATAATTAATTCGTATGATGGGAAATATAGTACCCCCTGGTGTTTTTCAGTAAGTTGATGAACTGCACTGATTAAGTTAGCTTTACTCCTATTATTTTCTACAAAACCATCTCTTAAATGTCTTACCGGACTAATTGTAAAAATAATTTTCAATTTTGGATTGAATATTTTTAGATCTTGAAGCATTTGATCAAGTACATCAACAATTACTGTTGCAGAGAACAATTTTTTTAGAAACTTATCTGTAGGCACTTTATGACAATTGGCAACTACTCTTTCATTTTCAATTTGATAAGCAAAAGATGAGCCAAGCGTAAGAATCAACCAATCTGCATTTTTCAAAGCTGCATGTGCAGCTTCCTGTGAAGTGTTTATTTTGTTGAGACAATCAGATTTATTTATGCTCGAAAATTTTGTGTGATGATCCCAGCTTCCCCAAAATTCATTATGAAAAAACAAATCTGATTCTGTGTAGCGCTTGTTTTGAATGTAAGCTGAAATCGCTTGTGAAATACTAATTGGATTGAATAAAATTCCGTGAGGATTGTCAATGATTTGAAATTTATGTTGAGCTAACTTTGCTCCAATCTGTTCTGTAAAACATGAACCGGCTAAAAACAATTGATGACTGTGATTAATTTTAACATCAAATTCTTTTGGAGTAAATTCTAATCTGAATTCCATGATAATTTTTTATGCAAATATTTCTGATGCCAATGAAATGCATTGACTGAGTGCCTCTTGATTGATTTCAAAAATTAAACCTTTATTATTCAAATAGGGTAACATCAATTCCGTATTCATATTGCCAACTAAATCATTTCCTGCCATTGGACAACCACCAATTCCTTTTAATGCGCCATCTACTCTTAAACAACCTGCATCTAAAGCTGCATCCAGCTTTCCTTTCCAATTATCCGCTGTAGAATGTAAATGAACACCGATTTCTATTTGAGGCAATGAATTGATCATTTGCTGAGATAATGAACCCACCTGAATCGAAGATGCTAGTCCAACTGTATCAGCAAGCGATATTGTCTTAATTTCCAATGCTCCTATTTTATGTGCCCATTCTAAAACGATTTCTTCATGGTAAGGGTCTCCATATGGATTTCCAAATCCCATTGAAATATACACTACCAGTTCTTTTTTATATTTGATGCACAAATCCTGTATATGCTTGAGTTGTTCATAAGCATCTTCAATTGAAGCATTGGTATTTCTCTGCTGAAAAGTTTCTGAAACTGAAAATGGGAAACCGAGATACTTGATTTGTTCATAGTGAATCGCTTCTTCTGCTCCTCTTATATTCGCAATAATTGCAAGTAACTTAGATACTGATTTATCAAGAATCAACTTTTTTAAAACTTCTTTAGTGTCAGCCATTTGCGGAATAGCTTTCGGCGAAACAAAGCTTCCAAAATCGATAGTATCGAATCCAACCTGTAATAAGCTGTTAATATATTCTATTTTCTTTTCGGTAGGTATAAAATGAGACCACCCCTGCATGGCATCACGTGGGCATTCTATTAATTTTATTTTATTTTGATTGTTCATTTATAAAGTCAAAATTGAAAAATTAAAAACCAAAAAACTATAAATTACAAACATCAATCAACCAATCAACCTCTTGAACGTTTTGAACCTACCAAACCTCTTAAACCTTACTCCCCCCTCTGCCTCAATGCTTCATATAAAATAACTCCAGTAGCCACCGATACATTCAATGATTCAAAATCACCCGGCATCGGAATTTTCACTTTCTCATCGCAAATTTTCATCAATGCAGGATATATCCCATGCTCTTCACCTCCCATCACAATAGCACAGGGCTCTGTGAAATCTACTTCTTTAATTAATTTTTCTGCAGTCATCTCAGTTGCAATCACTTTAATTCCATTCAAATGCATTTCATCAATCGCTTTCATCAAACTATTTACTCTGCAAACTGCAATTTTCTCTAAAGCCCCTGCAGAGGTTAAGATAGCATCTTCATTTAATGACCCTACACCTTTATCGGGAATGATTATTGCCTGAACTCCAAAGCTATAAGCACTTCTTGCGATGGCTCCTATATTTCTAATATCAGTAACTCCATCTAAAATTACAAACAATGGAACATTTCCATTTTCAACAACAAATGAAATGATCTGTTGCAAATCCTGATATTGAATTTTTGAAATCTGCGCAATACAACCCTCATGATTACTCACATTAAAGCTATTCAGTTTTTCAACCGGCACTTTATTGATAGGAACTAATTCAGTTGCAGCAAGATTTTTGATTTCATCTATAACCGGACCATGAACATTGGATTGCAAATAAATACGTTCCAACTGCTTTCTTTCTTTGAGCGCCTTTATAATAGCTTCACGGCCAATGACCAGCGTATTTTTTTTGGGGCGTTGATGTTGATGTCTAAAATTTTTCACATTTCAAATTTAATATTTTGTCCTTATAGCAAAAAACCATGCCGAAATATCGACATGGTTTTATTATGATCGTTTCTTGATTGAATTATTTTAATCCAAAAACTTTTTTCACTTCTTTTACTGCATCTAATTTTTCCCAGGTGAATAATTCTACTTTTTTTGTTACTTTTTTACCATCTGGAGAAGTAAATGTTTTTTCAACCACTTCATTTTTACGTCCCATGTGTCCGTAAGCAGCAGTTTCGCTGTACATTGGATTACGCAATTTCAAACGTTGCTCGATAAAATAAGGACGCATATCAAAGCAAGACATTTTCATTACTCTTTCAGCGATTTGTCCATCAGTCATTTTCACTTTTGCAGTACCGTATGTAACTACATTGATACTGGTTGGTTGAGCAACACCAATTGCATAAGAAACCTGTACCAAAACTTCGTCGCATAATCCTGCAGCAACTAAATTCTTTGCAATATGTCTGGTTGCATAAGCAGCTGAACGATCTACCTTACTAGGATCTTTACCGCTAAATGCTCCACCGCCATGAGCACCTTTACCACCATAAGTATCCACGATAATCTTACGGCCGGTTAAACCAGTATCTCCATGTGGACCACCAATAACAAACTTACCGGTTGGGTTAACATGATATTTGATTTTATTGTTGAATAAATGCGCATATTTTGGGTATTTTGCCTTTACTCTTGGGATCAAAATATTAATTACATCTTTTTTGATTTTAGCAAGCATAGAATCATCTTTTCCAAAATCATCATGTTGAGTTGATATAACAATTGCGTCTATACGAACAGGCTTATTGTTATCATCATACTCTAAAGTAACCTGACTTTTGGCATCAGGACGAAGATATTTGATTTGTTTATTCTCTCTTCTCAAAGCAGCAAGCTCTTCTAATAATTTGTGAGCTAAATTCAATGCAAGAGGCATATAGTCTTCAGTTTCATTAGATGCATAACCAAACATCATACCCTGATCACCAGCACCCTGCTCTTCTTTTTTCTTTCTGTCAACACCCTGGTTAATATCGCTTGATTGCTCATGAATTGCAGATAAAATTCCACAAGAATTTGCTTCAAACATGTATTCACTTTTAGTGTATCCGATTTTACGGATAACACCTCTTGCAATTTCCTGTACATCTAAATAAGCTTTACTCTTAACCTCTCCGGCTAAAACCACCTGACCTGTGGTAACTAATGTTTCACAAGCAACTTTACTTGATGGATCGAAAGCTAAAAAATTATCAATAAGTGCGTCACTGATCTGATCAGCTACTTTGTCTGGATGTCCTTCGCTAACTGATTCTGAAGTAAATAAATATGGCATATAGATTGTTTTAAGATTGCAAAGATAAGGGTTGACTTATTAACAACAAAGCCCTACGAAAGAGGGCTTTGAAATAAATTATTTACTTTTTGAATAAACTATTCTTAGTCGCATTCGATAATTGGGATTTGGGTTATTACCACCACCCACTTTAATTCTGCCTTCCGCTAGTGAATTACCATATTGAAAGAAAAAAGTCGAATATTGACTATACCTGAAGCTATGTGCTGGGAATAATCTCATTTTGTAATTATTGCCTTTGTTGGTTACCATTTGTTGAAGATATCTGGTGATATTGATGGTATAATATGTTTGAGTTCCTCTTTTGCGTTGGTAGCCTCCAAAATAACTGTAATCTACCCTGTTGCCTGTAGGGAAATACGGATACAATGTATTTTTATAATCTGGATCATAAAATGTGTTAGGATTCAAATCACGATAGATAGGCTTGTATTTTAATGGATTTAATGAATCCACCAAATCAAGATACATGAAACCAGGCGGTGTAAATAAAGTTGATTGAGTTCCATCTGTTATTTCCTGAATTTCTATTTCTGCTCTGTGTATGATACGGTTTGAAATTGTATCTAATTTTGGAATCTTCAATGTGGCAAAGGTACCAGGAGTAGTTTGTAACCATATTTCCTCATTTCCGTTTACAGTATCAGTAACAGGTAGTGGCCTCGGCCTAATTTGTCTCTTGATGTAATTAGACAACGATGAATTTCTCACCGTGCTTCCATCCAAACCTGATTTAAAAAACCAAAAACTGAAAGTGGTATCTATTGCAGAATATGAAGTATCAGATATTTTGTTTTTCTTGCTGTAATGTAGTTCTAATCTTGTTTTACCATCTTGATATAAATCGATATAAGACAACGCATTTCCTGAAGTTGCTTTAATCACAAATCCATTATTAAATTTTGCTCTGAACAAAGAGTCATTTAAAAATGCGTTATTAGTATAATTGGTAGAAGACGTATCTCTTGAAAACAATAAGTCTCTAAAGCTATCATTGAGCTTTATTCTGATTTGATTGTTGATACTATCGCCTTTGATTCCATATTTTTTGTAGTAGCCCAATTGATTTAAATAAACTGTTGTTGGATTACTTAAAGGATTTCCTATCGCAGGGTGATAACTTATAGGATTATATTGAGTTATAGAATCCCAAAAGCCATGCTGGGTATTGGGAACCTCAAAAACTTGAAATGTCATAGGTGTTGAAGTATCTCCCCAGCTACCTTTGTAACTTAAACATAATACAACAGAATCAGACTTTAGAATAGTATCTCTTGATAGACCAATAAAATAAGGATAAAAATTAGGCTTTAATTGCAAAAACAATTCTGCATCTGTACCACCCATTAATCCATCATCAGAAATATGTCCTATTACGTGATTTTCAGACAAAGACATTTTAGTACTGTCATAATCTACACCCAGACAATTATCTCCTTGTGATGCGATGATTTCTAAGGTATCTGCAAAAGTATTGATGTTATCAACCTCAGGGAGTAAATCCCCACCAATATCAGTGGTATCTAACTTTGTACAACTTGCTATTAAAATTATGATTAGTCCGAAAAGTAAGTAGGCTCTTTTGTGCACGAATAGAATTTTAAAATGGCGTTTAATTATTTTGCAAGGTCGTTGAATAACTGTAAATAATCTGTTAAATCAGATTCAGGATTGAACTTCAAAATTTTCTTGCCTTTCACTTTCGAAAATTCTTCCACTAATTTTTTATCAACATTATCTGCGCCGAAAGTAATAGCATCAGCAAACTGAGCCCCACCTCTGAACATAGCCACATTATTGTTGTCCTTGTATGACTCCAACTCTTTCTTGGTTACATAATCATTTATGGTTGCCAATTTTAAAAAGTCGGCACCCATTTTTTCTTTGAAAGTATTGTGTCCTATTGTAAAGATTACTTTGCTATTGCTAAATACGGGTTCTTTTTTATAAGCAGACTTTATAAACATTGGAATCAAACCGGTCATCCAACCACTGCAATGAATCAAATCAGGAGGCCATCCGAATTTTTTTACAGTTTCCAAAGCCCCTTTACAAAACAATACTGTTCTCAATCCATTGTCATCAAACCATTTGTCTTTTTCATCTGTGAAAATTGATTTCCTTTTGAAGTAATCCTCATTATCCAAAAAATAGATTTGAAGGCGGGCATTTGGTAAAGAAGCCACTTTTATCACCAAAGGATAATCATCATTGTCAATTGTTACATTAATTCCCGATAATCTAACTACCTCGTGTAAACGGTGTCTTCTCTCATTGATCACACCAAATCTAGGCATGATGCAACGAACTTCAAAATTGTTATCGTTTGATAATACGGCTAATTTGTTGACAACTTCTGCAAATTCTGTTAATTCTAAATAAGGAGAAATTTCATTTGCAATGAATAATATTCTTTTCTTTGTAGACATTTGAACTTAATTAGTGACGCAATAATAATTGCAGGGTGCAAAAGTACTGATATTTTATTGAATTGATATACTTATAGGCCAAAAACAACCTAATATCCAATAGTAATGATCCTATTTAAAAAAGCAGCTGACCTTAGCTCATTTATTGATAATCAGAGAGTAATGAATAAAAAAGTGGGGTTTGTCCCCACAATGGGCGCGTTACATGCTGGACATCTTTCACTGATAACGCAATCTAAATCAGATAATGACATCACCGTTTGCAGCATTTTCGTAAACCCAACCCAGTTCAACAATCCAGAAGATTTTAAAAAATATCCAATTACCATTGAAACTGATATCAAACTCCTTGAAGCGAACTCCTGCGATATTCTATTCCTTCCTTCAACAGAAGAAATCTATCCGCCAGATTTTGAGAAGAAATATTATCAGTTAGGTTCTATAGAGCGAGTTCTTGAAGGCAAACATAGACCAGGGCATTTTCAAGGAGTATGCATGGTGGTTGAAAGACTTTTGAATATCGTTCATTGCGATCATTTATATCTTGGAAAAAAAGATTACCAGCAATGTATGGTGCTTAAAAAAATGATTGAAATAACTCAATTGAAAGTCAATATCATTGTGGCTGAAACAATAAGAGAAGATAACGGTCTCGCCATGAGCAGCAGAAACCAAAGATTATCAAATAATGAAAAACAAAAATCTTTATCCATTTACAAAGCTTTGAATCATATCAAAAAGAACCTCAAACCTGGTTCGCTTACACCAATTATAGAAGAGTCAAAAACAATGCTTATTGAATCAGATTTTTTAATTGACTATTTTGAAATCACAGACTCCAATTTAAACGAAGTATCTAATTGGGATGGAAAAACTCCACTGATAGCACTTGTTGCAGCCACCATCAACAATATCAGATTGATTGACAACATGATAATCGCATAAAATCAATAAGGATTGACATTTTTTGAAAAAGCAATTGTAACTTGTAGCCGCTTATGAGTAAACGATTTCTATCCATATTGAATTACTTTATATTTCTTGGCGGAGGTCTGTTTTTAGTTTGGTGGCAATTGAAAACAATGACCATTACAGAAAAAAACGAATTCTACGATTCACTTCAAAGTGCCAATTATTGGATTGTAATTCCTATTGCAATGATGAGCATACTTAGTCACTTGAGCAGATCCATGAGATGGAAATTATTGATGGAACCGCTCGGGTACCAACCAAAACTGAGTAACATTTTTTCAGTTACCATGATTGGATACCTCGCTAATGCCGCCGTTCCCCGATTGGGCGAGTTACTGAAATGTACTTTCCTTGCCAAATATGAAAAGCTGAAAGTAGATAAGCTGGTGGGCACAATAATTTTGGAAAGAAGCTTTGACTTCATCTGTTATATCATTTTCATCTTCATCACGATTCTAATTCAAATCGATACTGTTACCAGCTTCATCACAAAAGAACTGGATCAAATTTCAGCCAAACCCGGTATACCCATTTGGATGAAGTTCGGTATTTTAGTGACCGCCATTTTATTAATAGTATCACTTCTAAAATGGCTGTTCAAAAAATTTCCCGAAAATAAAATCATTTCCAAAACAGTTGAATTTGTAAATGGAATATGGATTGGATTTCAATCTATCAAACACCTTAAAAAGAGAAAGGCTTTTATTTTGCATACCCTTTTTATTTGGTCGATGTATTTAGGGCAAGTGTATTTAGGTTTTTGGGGGATGGAAGCAACTGCAGACTTATCAATAAAAGCTGCCTTCTCAGTGTTAACCCTAACCACCCTGTCAATGATTGTTACACCAGGAGGCATAGGTTCATTCCCTATTTTCGTGATGCAAACTCTTTTGATATATGGAATTGATGCTCCTGTTGGAAAAGCATTTGGATGGATCATGTGGGGAGTTTCGACTTCATTGATAATTATTATTGGATTGATTTGCTTGTTACTGATTCCTTATTTAAACAAAGACAAAAATGAAATCAACTCAATACATTAAGGAAAAAATTTTCTCGCTGGAGGATTTAACCAAACAAGTTACTCGTTGGAAACTCAAAAACAAAAGTATTGTTTTTACCAACGGTGTATTTGACCTATTGCATAAAGGGCATATTTCTTCGTTACATGAAGCTGCATCATATGCCGATATCTTAATTGTTGCATTAAATAGCGATAGCTCTGTAAAAAAACTGAAAGGCCCAACTAGACCAATAAACGACGAAGAAACCAGAGCCTTACTTTTAGCGGAAATGATGATAACTGATGCTGTGATTATTTTCGAAGATGATACGCCATTGAATCTGATTAAAACATTAATGCCTGATGTTTTGGTTAAAGGAGGTGACTATACTGTAGAGCAGATTGCGGGAGCTAAGGAAGTAATTGAAAATGGAGGCAAAGTAATTTTAGCCAATATAATAGAAGGAATTTCAACAACAAAAACAATTGAAAAGATGAAGAACTAAATTTGCTCTGTTCTTCAATAAAAAAAATAATCATTATGTCAATCAATAAAGAAGTAAAAAAAATCACTACAAATACACTTCAAAAAATGAAGGAGACAGGCGAGAAAATCTCCATGATTACTGCCTATGATTTTTCATTCGCCAAACTTTTTGACAATGCTAATATTGATATCATTTTAGTTGGCGACAGTGCGAGTAATGTGATGGCGGGTCATGAAACTACCCTGCCTATTACTTTAGACCAAATGATTTATCATGCTCAAAGTGTGGTAAGAGGAATTGAAAGATGTTTGGTTGTAGTAGATATGCCTTTCGGATCTTATCAAGGCAACTCAAAAGAAGCCTTAAACTCTGCAATCAGAATCATGAAAGAAACCGGAGGTCACTCAGTAAAATTGGAAGGTGGTGAAGAAGTAGTTGAATCTATTAAAAGAATCGTAAGTACAGGAATTCCGGTGATGGGCCATTTGGGATTAACTCCACAGAGTATTTATAAATTTGGCACCTACACCGTTAGAGCCAAAGAGGAACAGGAAGCTCAAAAATTAAAAAGAGATGCATTATTGTTACAAGAAGCAGGCTGCTTCGCCATCGTTTTGGAAAAAATCCCTGCGGCGTTGGCCAAGGAAGTAAGCGAAAGTTTACATATCCCTACAATAGGCATTGGTGCAGGCGGACATTGCGATGGGCAAGTACTTGTAATGCATGATATGTTGGGAATTAATACAGAATTCAAACCGCGATTTTTAAGGCAATACTTAAATCTTAGTGAACAAATTCACAATGCGGTTTCAAATTTTATTTCCGATATCAAATCAGGAGATTTTCCAAATGAAAAAGAGCAATATTGATTGAATTACTAAAAGCTTTTCAAAGATCGAATCAGAATATTCAAATTTATATATTTTTAATCTATAAACAAGTCTATCTTTTTCTTGTTGTAACTATTCGCTTTTCTATTTTACGCTTACTTTTGCGCGAACAAAAAAACTACAATGAAAAAAGGCTTTTTTACACTACTTGTATTTGTATGCTTTAAATCATTTTCTCAGGAAATCAAAGAATTAGATAACGTTAATATCACAAACGCACAAACGATTCAGAAAAACAATACTACGGGAAAAAACATCACGATTATTGATGGAAAAGTATTTGAAAAGTTAGCCATCAATTCAATTGACGATTTACTTAAATATACTCCAGGAGTTGAAGTACAACAAAGAGGGCCTGCCGGATCACAAGCCGATATCATCATCAGAGGAGGAACTTTTCAACAAGTTTTAGTGTTGATTGATGGCGTAAAACTAAATGATCCTATAACCGGTCATTTTTCGGGTTACATGCCTGTAACCCCTTCAGAAATCGAAAGAATTGAAATCATCAAAGGTCCTGCAGCAGCGATGTATGGTTCTGAAGCCGTGGGTGGAGTCATCAATATCATCACCAAAACTTTTTTCAGATTTAAAAAAGAAAAATCCAAGTTGATTTCTGCAGGCATTTCAACAGGCGAATATGGATTGTTGAGTGCAAATCTGGGATTATATAAATCAAACAACAAGATCAATTACGCAATCGGTATGTTATCCAATGATGCTGATGGTCAGTTGTTGCGTTCGAAAAATAGAAATTACTTTCACAACAAAACTTTCTCTGGCAGCATGAACATTCTTCTGGGAAATAATTGGAATGCTGCGGTACAAAGCTCATACGACAACCGCGACTTTGCTGCAGAAAATTATTACACTACGTTTACAAGTGACACCGCAACTGAAAAGGTAAAGACCTGGTGGAGTCATGTCAAAATCAAACATTCAAAAAATAACAAAACAAATCAGATTGACTTTACTTTCAAGAAGACAAACGACTATTATTTATACAACCCCATTAGTATAGCAAACGAAAACGAGTCAAACCTGAGTAGATTTCAATACATCCATTCTAAAAGTAATTCCAAAAAATTAGATTACGTTTATGGCTTACTGTTAGAAAATAAAAAAATCATTTCAAACGACAGAGGCAATCACTCCAACAATCATGCTGCCGCATTTGCAAGTGCTGTTTATCATTACAAGAATCTGAATATCAACGGAGGACTAAGATTTGTAAATGACCAGAATTATGGAAATGAAATATTACCTCAGTTGAATCTATCCTACCAATTGAATCAATTTACACTAAGAGCAGGTGCTGGTAAAGCAATCAGAGCTGCTGACTTTACAGAACGTTTCAATAACTACAACAAAGCTTTAGTAAAAGGAGGAAGCATTGGTAATCCAAACTTAATGGCTGAAAAATCATGGAGCTACGAAATTGGAACTGATTTAATTATAAAAGAAATAAAAATAAATACAACTGCATTTTACAGAAACCAGACTGCTTTAATTGATTTTGTAAATACGCCTTACAATGAGATACCACGAAACATAAATCTCTCTCCTACAGGAACCTTTAACTATGCTAAAAACATCAAAACTGTTAATACCAGAGGAATTGAAATCGAAGCGAATTATTCAAAAGTATTCAACAAGTCATTTAAAATAAACGTATCCGCTTCGATGTCAATTATCGATTCTAAAACAAGCGACTCCATACCTTCATATTATATCTTATCACATGCAAAAAAAATAATTCAACAGACATTGATTTTAAATTACAAAAACCTGCAAGCTTCTTTTAACAGCATCTATAAGGAAAGAACCACTCAGTCAGCATCCAAAATAAACGCGGCCATAGATAAAAGTTATTGGCTTTGTAATATGAAACTGCAATATGGTATTAATAAAGGAAATATTTTTATATCCATAAATAATATCGGTGATATTAAATACAGCGATTTATTAGGCAGTCAGATGCCTGGCAGCTGGTTATCGGGCGGATTTTCGGTGAACATCGACTAAACCCAAAATAACAGGTATTATCTCTTAACTTTACCTATAAAATAAAAAAAATGGACTTTTTAAAACAATTACAAATTCAATCTCTAAATTCAGGAGTATCTACAGGATCAAACTGGATTAATACAAAAGTGGGCAAACTTGAATCCTACTCTCCTGTTGATGGAAAGCTAATTGGCTCAGTGATGTCTGCAGATAAGAAAGCTTATGAAACAGCAGTTAAAACAGCTGAAAAAGCATTTGAAACCTGGCGCACCTGGCCTGCACCCAAAAGAGGTGAAGTGGTAAGACAAATTGGAAATGAACTCAGAAAATTTAAAGACCCATTGGGAAAGTTGGTAAGCTATGAAATGGGAAAAAGCTTACAGGAAGGGCTAGGCGAAGTTCAGGAAATGATTGACATTTGTGATTTTGCTGTTGGATTATCAAGACAACTTCATGGGTTAACCATGCACAGCGAACGCCCTGGACATAGAATGTACGAACAATACCATCCCTTAGGAATTGTGGGAATTATTTCAGCTTTCAACTTCCCTGTTGCGGTATGGAGCTGGAATAGTATGTTGGCTTGGGTTTGTGGAGATGTTTCCATATGGAAGCCGAGCGAAAAAACGCCACTTTGCGGAATTGCTTGTCAGAAAATCATTCAAACTGTTTTCAAAAAAAATAATGTACCCGAAGGCGTTAGTTGTTTGGTAAGTGGCGGAAGAGAAGTTGGTGAATGGATGAGTAACGACAAAAGAGTGCCATTGGTTTCTGCAACTGGAAGTACTCGTATGGGGAAAGAAGTAGCTAAAGCAGTTGGAGAAAGATTGGGCAGAAGTTTATTGGAATTAGGTGGCAACAACGCCATTATCATTTCTAAGGAAGCAGATTTAAATATCGCCATGACTGCAGCTACATTTGGTGCAGTAGGAACTGCAGGTCAACGTTGTACAACTACTCGCAGATTAATCATTCATGAAAAAATCTACAACAAATTCAAAGACAAACTGGTCCATGCTTATAAGCAATTAAAAATCGGTAATCCGTTGAATGAAAAAAATCATGTAGGACCTTTGATCGATAAAGATGCGGTAACCATGTATTTAAATGCGGTTGAGAAATGCAAGGCCGAAGGTGGAAAGTTTATAGTTGAAGGAGGTGTATTAAAAGGAAAAGGATTTGAAAGCGGTTGCTATGTGAAACCTTGTATTGCTGAAGCAAAAAACAGTTTTGAAATCGTTCAACACGAAACCTTCGCTCCTATCCTTTACATCATGAAATACAAAACACTTCATGAAGCCATTCAATTGCAAAATGGTGTACCTCAGGGATTATCATCTTCAATCATTACCAATAACTTACAAGAGGCTGAATTCTTCTTATCTAACGGAGGAAGTGATTGTGGTATTGCCAATGTAAATATAGGTACATCAGGTGCTGAAATTGGTGGTGCTTTTGGAGGTGAAAAAGAAACTGGTGGAGGGCGTGAAAGCGGAAGCGATGCCTGGAAAGTATACATGCGCAGACAAACCAATACGATTAATTATACGGATAAGCTTCCTTTAGCACAGGGCATCAAGTTTGATTTGTAATTATTTATTAAATCTTAACTCTCTAATTGTAATTAATCAAAATAGAAATTAAATTCACGTTTCAAAAAAAATAAAAAATGAATAAAAAAAATCAATTAATTCTTGCTAGCCTGTTTTTATGCAGCGCTTCATTTGCTCAAAGCTCAGAGGGAACTGAGAAAAAAGCCCCTAACAACTGGCATCAACTCGATAAAACAGAAACGGGTTTCAATGGTATCAGCTTGGCGAAAGCTTATGATTTCATCAAATCAAAAAAATTAAAAAGCAAAAAAATAACAGTAGCTGTTATTGATAGCGGTATAGATACCTTACATGAAGATTTAAAACCAGTAATGTGGACAAACCCAAAAGAAATTCCGGGTAATGGAAAAGATGATGACAAGAACGGTTACATAGATGATATCCATGGTTGGAATTTCATTGGTGGTAAAGATGGCAGAAACGTTAAAGAAGACAGCTATGAAGGTGCCAGAGTTTATCATAATTTGAAAGCCAAATGGGAAGGAAAAGAAGTAAATCCCGATTCATTGAATGCTGCAGATAAAAAATCATATGAAACTTACACTCGTGCAAAAAATAAAGTAGTTGGTGATGTAAATCAGGAAGAAATCGAATTCTTAAAAAACATGTATCCTGGTTTAAAAGCAGGCGATTCAGTATTGAGAGCACAATTGGGAAAAGAAGAATATAATGGCAACGATTTAAAAGAACTCACTACAACAAATCCTGATGCAAAAAAAACAAGAGGTTTTATTTTAAGCATCAGTAAAGCAAATGACAGCTATGAAATTAGTAACAAGCAATTGTTGGAAGAATTTGAAGGTCAAATGAGAAAAGGTGATGATGTAACAAAAGCACCTATTGCTTACCGAAAGGATATTGTAAAAGATGATGAAAGCAATATTAATGATCGCAATTATGGTAATAATGATATTATGGCTTCCACTCCATTCCATGGTACACATTGTTCGGGAATTATTGGTGCGGCAAGAGACAACGGTAAAGGTATTGACGGCGTTGCAGACAACGTTCAAATAATGACGATAAGAGCCGTTCCTGATGGTGATGAGCATGACAAAGACATTGCGAATGCAATCAGATATGCAGTTGACAACGGTGCAAAAATCATCAGCATGAGTTTTGGAAAAGACTTTTCTCCTGAAAAAAAATGGGTAGATGATGCTTTCAAATATGCAGAAAAGAAAGGTGTATTATTAGTTCATGCTGCAGGGAATGATGCAAAAAACATTGACACTGCATTTAATTTTCCTAATCCTGTTTATGAAGACGGAAAAGGCAGAGCTTCAAACGTAATTACTGTTGGAGCTAGCGGAGATAAAACAAATGGTGGCTACACAGCATCATTCAGCAACTTTGGCAAATCAGAAGTGGATGTATTTGCACCAGGGGTAAGTATCTATTCTACAATTCCGGGTGGTACTACCTATGGCAATGCAAGTGGTACTAGTATGGCTTGTCCTGTTGTTGCAGGTATCGCTGCTTTGGTTTTAGAGTACTATCCTTATTTAACTCCACAGCAGTTGAAAATGATCATCGAAAAATCAGCAGTTGTAGCTACAGAAAAAGTAAAAAAACCAGGTACAAAAGATGAAGAAGTAGAATTGTCTGATTTATCAAGAACAGGTGCTTTTGCAAATGCATACGAAGCCATTAAAATGGCTAGTACCATTAAACCAGTTGTTCCGGCAAACAAACCAGTTGCAACTAAGAAGTCTAAATAATTTATTAAACATATATAATCAAAGAGGGCTGTTCATTGAACAGCCCTCTTTGTATTTTAAAGTATATCTGATAATTTATCCAATAAATACTTAATCTTTTGATTTTACCATACTGTTTTGAAGGATAATTTTATCTAAAGATTTCATGGTTTGCTCAATGTAGATATCGTTTTTTCTGAACTTGATCCATTGTTTATTCTTATCAATTTTTTCCTCAGAACTATTTACATCTTGCAGATCAACTTCTGGTATTTGAAAGTTCAATGAATCTGAAGACTTGTTCAAGTCATCTAATTTTTTTAACACATCTTTCAGTTCCTTTTGTTCCTGTTTGTATTTAAATAGATTCAAAGAGTATTCCCTATCACTATTTTTCTTCAACCAATTTGATTGATTGGATATCTCGTTGAAAGTTGGATTATTTTTTACATCCTGATTTATAGATGCTACCACTTTGTTGAAATCAAATGAGTTGTTCCAAATATTAAACTCTGCTTTTTGTATTTCATCCCATGGTAATGCACTAGGATTATCCATTTCTCTGAATTTCAAATAATCATAACGGTTTGGCAAAATCACATCAGGAACAACACCTCTGATTTGAGTAGCACCGCCATTAACTCTGTAAAATTTTTGCAAGGTTAACTTTACTGATCCCATATCATCATTTTTCTTTTTGCCAAGTATTGAGGTAATATCATTATCAGGATTTAATGGAATATTTCTTTGTACGGTTCCCTTTCCATAAGTAGAAGTACTACCGATTATAATTCCTCTTTTATAATCCTGAATGGCTGCTGCAAAAATTTCTGAAGCGGATGCACTCGTACCGTCAACCATCACAGCCAATGGGCCATCATATTGTATTCGGTCATCTCTATCTTTAAGAATATTGGGATTTTCTTCTCTACCCTTTACCTGGCAAATTGGACCGTTTTTTATGAACAAGCCTGCCATCTGAACCACGTCATAAAGTGACCCCCCACCATTTCCCCTCAAATCTAAAATGATAGCATCAACTTTTTCCTCTTTTAGCTTTTCAACTTCTTTAGCAACATCATTTGCACACCTTGCGCCATTTGGTCTTTCAAAATCTGCATAAAATTCTGGTAAATAGATATACCCGATTTTATTTTTTCCATTGATGATTGCTGATTTAGCAAAAGTATCTTCCAATTTAATATCATCTCTGAGTATAGAAATAATCTTTATGCTTCCATCTACTTTTTTTACAGTCAATCTTACTTCTGAACCCTTTTCAGAACCTCGAATTAATTTAACTGCATCGGTTACAGAATAACCGGTAACATCAACTGGCTCTGCATTTCCTTGTGCAACTTTAATAATTTCATCATTTTCTTTCAACTCACCACCTTTCCATGCAGGACCTCCAGAAACTAAACTTGTAATCACAATTTTACCATCATCTTCTTTGAGCTGAGCCCCTATTCCATAAAATCTTCCACTCATTGATTCATTAAAAGACCTTAAATCAATTGGCGGAAAATAGTTGGTATGCGGATCCATTAAACTGGTAATGGAATTAATGAATGTACTGAAGTTCTCGTCTTCAGTTTCACGAGTTTTTTTTGTAGTAAAATAACGTTGCATTTGTTTACGAACCTGATCTCTCGCCTCTCTTTCCAAAGTTGAATCCGCTTTGATAATATAGTCCTTTTTATCTTTATTCTTTTCTCTGTCTTCTTGAAGATCAACATATTTCGATAATACGGCATACTTCATTCGCTTTCTCCAAATATCATAACGCTCCTTTTCATTTTTAGGGAAATCAGATTTTTCAGCATCCAATTGCACCTTTTCATCCAAATTAAAGTCCATTGGCTTTTGTAAGATTGCAGTGTAAATCGATGCAACTTCCTCAGCCCTTTTTTGATACAATTCATTGATGATATAAAAAGAGATTAATGGACTACCAAGCATCTCATCATCAATTTTATTTTCAAACTTTTTGAAAGAACTGATATCAGATTTTATGAAAATATCCTTCTCGTCATCGAGTTCCTCTATGAATTTTTTGAACACCTTTTTACTAAAAATGTCATCTATTTTTTGAGGACTGAAATGACCATCCTCCAACAATATCCTTACGTTTCTTAATACTCTAGTATGTTTTTCCTTTGGATTTTCGTTATGGTCATTTTTGCCTTGAGACTGATAGGTGAAAAATAAACTGATTGCAGTAAGACCTAAAATAACCGGTATAAACTTTTTACTCATAATGAATTGTGCAATTTTGTGCATAATGTAAAAATAACGGAAAAAGGTCCTAGTAGAAAACAGAATGAGAAATAACTAAAAAATCTTTTGTTAAACAATTTAAGTGGACTCAATAACTATTATGCTATTCAAGAAAATAAAAAAGTCCCTTTTAAGGGACTTTTGGGGTGGATGATGGGGCTCGAACCCACGACCCCCAGAATCACAATCTGGTGCTCTAACCAACTGAGCTACAACCACCATTTGATAATTTGATTGCAAAAGTAAATAAAAACTACTCCCGCACAAAATTGATTTTTGAAAGATTTTCAGAAATTACTGAAACATTTTGAGAAAGTCGGACCTTCTTCTGCTGGCTACTTCTATTTGAGTTCCATCTTCCATAGTAACACTACCTCCGCGCCCTTTATTATACTTCATCATTCTATTGATATTTACAAGGTGAGAGTTATGTATTCTAAAAAATTGATAAGAGGGTAATATTTCTTCGTATTCTTTAATGCTTTTAGAGGCCAGTATTTTTTGTTTATTAGTGGTGTAAATGATGGTGTAAGCACCATTAGCCTCACATCTGATGATGTGATCTAATTCAATAAAAATAAACCCTTCAAGGGTAGGAACAGCAATTTTGTGAAGATTAATATTTTTTGCAGATTTTATGTTAGAAAGCAATAGCTCCAACTGTTGACTAACATATTTATCTGTAATTTTTTGTATTGCTTTTTTTATTGCATTTTGTAGTTCATTCTGCTTTATTGGACTAATCAAATAGTCTATTGGATTGTATTTTATTGCTTTCAGACTTGACTTTTCATTACTTGATATAAAAATAATTTCAAAATCAATAGGCATTAGCGCTTCTAAAAGGTCAAAATATTTTTTTTGTTGAGATACTAAGTTAATAATCACTAAATCTGGTGATGTATTTAAGATAACATCACTTGCTTTAGACAATTCTGTAACTTCTCCAACTATATTAATCTGAGGCGAAGAATTAATCAGTATTTTTTTTAAAATATTTAACTGCTTAACATCACTTTCAACAATAACAGTTTTAAACATATTTAGTTTTCATTAAAAGAGTATCCCATACATGTAATATTACAACAATGGCAAAAAAAATTATAAGTATGCATAGTTTACCATATAAATTAATAACTGTGCTGATATTCGTTAATTTCGTGTCGTTTTATTAAACAAACGAAAAGTAAGGATGAACGTTTTGTGTTAAATTGGGAATGGGGCAAAAAATTAAGATAAACATATGGTTTATGTTTATTCTTTCATCATGAAATGATTTTACGCTATCACTAATGACTTAAAATTATTCGCCTTGGTTGAAGTTTCTAACTAATATTTAAAAAGAATAGAATTAAATATTAACGTTATAAATGTATAACTATTTTAGAAAATAAACACTATTATTGCCGAAATAATTTCTATAGCTAAATACACCGTATTTAAAGTAGTAATTTTTAAAATCAAAAACCTAACTTTTTAATAAAAATTAGAGCATAAAATGAAATCAATTAATTTAAAACTACTTATACCACATATAATAGCAGTTGCAATTTTCCTTGTTGTGACTTTATTATTTTGCAAATCAGGTCTTGAGTCGGGAGTTGTTCTAAAGCAAAGTGATATGAGCAGCTCTTATGGAATGAGCCACCAACTTACTGAATATAAAAAAACGAATGGCCATTTACCGTTATGGTGTTCTAATATGTTTGGTGGAATGCCAGCTTATCAAATTTTAATGGAAGGCGATTATTCACCACTTGCAATATTTGACACCGTTTTTCAATTTGGATTACCCCAACCCTTTAATTTTTTCTTTTTAGCATGTATCAGCTTTTATTTTTTATGTATATGTCTTGGTATTAGGCCTTATGCTGCCATCATTGGCTCTTTAGCATTTGCTTATTGCAGTTACTCCCCAATTATTATTTCTGTAGGACATGTCACTAAAATGCTTGCTCTAGCATATGCACCAGCAGTAATGGGTGCTATTGTTCTTATTTTCAAAAAACAATATCTTACAGGTTTCGTATTAACAGCTCTTCTTACATCCCTTCAGCTGCAGCAAAATCATCCACAAATCAGTTACTATCTTTTCATCATTTTAATATTTTTAACTATAGCATACCTAATACAATTCATTATCAAGAAGGATTATGTGCATATAATCAAAAGTTTTGGATTAATATCCATTGCAGGCGTTATTGCTATTGGCTCTAATGCATTGATTTTGATGACCACCCTTGATTACACAAAAGAATCAAAAAGAGGCGGGCAATTAGTAATAAACAAAAACGATCAACAAAAGGATGTTATTGATGGTAGTAAAACTACCGGACTCAGTAAAGATTATGCTTTTATGTGGAGTTATGGAAAAGCTGAAACTTGGAGTTTAATGTTTCCGGGAGTGCTAGGATATGGTTCTCATCAAGCGGCACGTGACGGAGATTATACCATTTTCCCGAAAATAAAAGACAATGGACCTTTAGTAAAATATATAAATGAAAACACACCCCAACTTCCTGTTGAACAAATAACTGGACAATTAAATGGCACACTTTATTGGGGAAAACAACCTTTTACTGAAGGACCTGTTTATTTAGGGGCTGTAATTTGTATGCTTTTTGTAATTGGTTTATTTTATCTTGATCATAAACACAAATGGTGGATACTATCCGCATGTATTTTTGCAGTATTGTTGTCTTGGGGTGATAATTTACCTTCTTTCAATTATTTCATTTTTGACCATTTCCCTTTTTATAATAAGTTCAGAGTGCCAACAATGACATTGGTGATTCCTCAAATACTTTTCCCATTGACTGCTGCGTTAGTTATGAATAAATTGATTGAATCGCATGACGATTATCCATGGAATAAAATAAAATCAGCAGGTATAGCACTTGTTTTTATTTTTGGAACCATTGGTTTATTTTATTTTTCATCAGACTTCAGCAATGAAAACAAACAAAGAACCACTGCTTTTAACAATATTATTAAGTCTGGGAAAAGCAATATCCAATCCCAAATTTCAGAATTGGATAATAATTACAAGCCCTCAATAGATAATAGAATTTACGAAGGCATGTTTGCAAACTTCAGCAATGATGGTTCAATACAAGATCCTGCAAAAGCAAGCAGAGATTTCCTTTCCGCACTTAAAAAAGAAAGAGCGTCTCTACTACTTTACGACATCATACGCGCCTTATTTTTAGTTGCCATTTGTTTTATTGCCATTGTTTTATTTACCAAAAAGAAGATAAATGTTTTAGTATTGCTCTCAACCATTGGTATCATTTCAACTTTAGATTTACTTTTAATCGACAAAAACTATCTTGATAAAAATAGCTATGAGCTCAAAGAAGACTTCGATACAAATGAATTCCCTTTAACAGAAGCAGACAGAATGATACTTTCTGATAAAGATCCAAATTTCAGGGTTTTGAATTCTTCCAACATGGAAGAATCACATACTTCATATTATCATAAATCAATTGGAGGTTACCATCCTGCTAAACTTGGTATTTACGACGACTTGATAGCATATCAATTCAAAGGCAACATGAATTTTGCTGTGATAAACATGTTAAATACAAAATACTTTTTAGTTCAACAGGGTGACCAAAAAATTGCGCAACAAAATCCATCAGCTTTGGGTAATGTATGGTTTGTCAAAAGCGTTCAATTTGTAAAAGGACCGTCAGAAGAAATGTTAGCACTTAACAATTTCAATCCTAAAGACACTGCTATAGTTGAAGATATTTTCAAATCAAAAGTTTCTGAATTTCAATCACCCGACAGCACTGACTTCATTAAGCAAACTCAATTTGATAATGACGCAATCACTTACGAATCGCAAACAAATGGAAACAGAATAGCTGTATTCAGCGAAATTTATTATAAAGATTGGCATGCATATATTGACGATAAACCAGCATCATTCTTCAAAACAAATTATGTTCTTAGAGGTATGCTAATTCCTCCTGGAAAACACAAAATTGATTTCAAATTTGAACCAGCTGTTTATTTCACTGGAAGAAAAATCTCAACAGCATCAAGTTGGATAATAGCATTACTCTTCTTTGGTTTTATAATAAAAGAAATATTAAAATTTATAAAAAATAAAGAAGAGCTAGCATAATGAATGTAGAAACAGGAATTCAAAACCAATTGGACTTGTCGATTATATTTGTGAATTACAACACAATGCAATTGATGAAAGATTGTATTCATTCTATTTTGTCACAACCCTCGAGTTATAGTTTTGAAATCATTATTGCGGATAACCATTCCAGTGAAGATGCAAAAGATGAGATTACTGGCATTCATAGTTCAATTTCATGGATTCAAATGGGATACAATTCCGGATTTGCAAGAGCTAACAATGCAGCCATTCGTGTAGCAAAAGGAAGGAACCTGCTTATTCTGAATACTGACACTTTAATAATTGACAATGCCATCGAAAAGGCACTCCAATTATTTGAAACCGATAATCAATACGCGGCATGTGGGGTGCAATTATTAAACCCTGATCATAGTTTGCAGATTTCTGGTGCTAAGACGGTTTTAGGCGGAATCAACACCTTACTTAGCTTCCCTTATATGGGTGATTTGGTTAGATCATTCGGGAAATTTATAGGTACACCACCTCCCAGTATTGAGACAGTAAGTAAAAAAACTGATGTAGACTGGATAGTTGGTGCTTTTATATTAACCAGAAAATCGGTTGTTGAAAAATCAGGCTTAATGGATGAAGACTTTTTCATGTATTCTGAAGAAATCGAATGGTGCTCCAGATTAAAAAAACAAGGCAAACTTTGTTTGTATGATGAGCCCAAAGTAGTTCATATAGGTGGAGGAGCTAGTAAAGAATTTTACAAAACTTCGAACTGGAATAATGGAAAAATACTATGGAATAAAAAAGGGCTTCAAATTATTGTTAGTAATATGCTTCGAACCAGAAAAGAATTTGGAATTTTCTGGTTTTTCCTTTTAGATTTTTTTTATTGCATTGAAATTCCCTATTTTTTTGTGGCGATGATTATCGATCACTTATTCAATTTCAAAAACAGAAAATATTTACCAAAACATTTCTGGGGATATCTGATTAATATATTTAGGTTACAAAATTATATTCCTAAAATGATCATTAATAAACCCTACTTCTATAAAGTTAATTAACAATGGAATTATCAATTATCATCATTAATTACAACACTTTTGAACTTACTTGTAGATGCATTGCTTCAATTGAAAAGACATTACAAGATGTTGACTACGAAATTGTATTAGTAGATAATGCTTCGAAGGAAAGAAATCCTCTAGACTTCAAAACAAAATTTCCAAATATCAATCTGGTAATCAACAAAGAAAATACCGGATTTACAGGGGGCAATAATTTAGGAATTGAACATTCCAAGGGACAGTATTTGTTATTGCTCAATAGCGATACTGAGTTAATCAATAATGCTCCAAAAATCACATTAGATTATTTAAAATCACATCCTGATACAGGGATGACAACTGCACAACTCACCTACCCTAATGGTAAAATACAACATACTACCAGAAGATTTAGAACCATAAGCTGGGAGTTGTTGGAAATATTTCCAATTTACAAACTACTTCCAAAACCTAAAAGAGAACACTTAATGCTTCATCATTATTTTGATCACCAAAGTCCAATGGATTGTGATTGGGTTTGGGGAGCATATATGATGTTCAACAGAGATATTATTAAAAATTTACCTCAAAAAATATTAAGTGATGATTTCTTTATGTATTGCGAAGATGCCTTGTGGTGCTGGGACTTTAAACAGTTAGGATATAAAATTCATTTCATGCCCAATGCTAAAGTAATGCATGTACACAGAGGAAGTGTAAGCAAAGACAAGTGGATACAAATAAAAACGACAAGCATAAAAAACCATGCCTTGTTTATGAAAAAATATTATCCAGATTTAAGATGGTATTTGTTCGCAGTAATATACTTTTCAAAACAATACACCAAACTAGCTATAGACAAGTTACTTATGAAATAAAATTTTCATTCGTTAATTAAAAAAATAAATAAAAACCTTACTTTTACGAAATAAATTATGAAAACAGCATTAATTACTGGAATTACTGGACAAGACGGATCTTATTTAGCAGAATTGTTATTAAACAAGGGTTATAACGTTCATGGCATTAAGCGTAGAAGCTCATTGATGAATACCGACAGAATTGATCATCTACTTTTCGATCAAACTATAACCGATAGATTTCATTTACATTATGGAGACTTGACTGACAGCAGTAATCTTATCAGAATTATTCAGCAAACTCAACCAGATGAAATTTATAACTTAGCTGCGCAGAGTCATGTTCAGGTTAGCTTTGAAACGCCTGAATACACAGCTAATTCTGATGCTATGGGTGTTTTAAGAATACTTGAAGCTATAAGAATTTTGGGATTAGAAAAGAAAACAAAATTTTATCAAGCATCAACTTCTGAGCTTTATGGTAAGGTTCAGGAAATCCCACAAAAAGAGACTACTCCTTTTTATCCAAGATCACCATATGGTGTTGCTAAATTATATGGCTACTGGATTACTATAAATTACAGAGAAGCTTATAACTTATTTGCGGTTAACGGCATTTTATTTAATCATGAAAGCCCCTTAAGAGGAGAAAGTTTCGTTACCAGAAAAATCACAATCGGTGTATCAAGAATTGCGTTAGGTTTAGATGATCTACTTTTATTAGGAAACCTTGATGCTAAAAGAGATTGGGGGCATGCTAAAGACTATGTAGAAGGTATGTGGTTAATGTTACAGCAAGATGAACCCGAAGATTTTGTTTTAGCAACAAATGTAACCACATCTGTTAGAGATTTTATCATCATGTCTTTTGCTCATATCGGCATAACTCTTTCATTTAAAGGAGAAGGCATTGAAGAAAAAGCTTTTGTTGAAAAATGCGAAAATTCAGATTATCAATTACCTATTGGTAAACAAGTGGTTGGTATACATCCACGATATTTCAGACCAGCGGAAGTTGACCTCTTAATTGGAGACGCTAGCAAAGCCAATCAAAAACTAGGTTGGAAACCAAAATACGATTTACAAATGATGGTGAATGAAATGATGGAAGAGGAACTGAAGTTTCAAGCTAAAAATAAAAAATAATAAAAAAGGCTGTCAAATTTTGATAGCCTTTTTCTTTTTAATTCTTTTAGAAATAGTATTTAATAACAATTGAAAAGGAAAAGTAAATATAGCTATAAGCAATTGCTTAATAAATTCAACATTAAAACCATAAACAGAAAATGTAAGTTTAAGATGTTTCAAAATTGCTTTGAACTGTAAATAACAAAGTAGATTATATACTATTTTTCGGGTAGTAAAAAATTGTAACGGAATATTTTGATTAAACTTTTCTTTGGCTTCTTTAAACCCTTGATTAAGGATTTTGTTCACACATTCATATATTTTTTCCTGATTAAAATCAATCATCTCAATTAGGAATTCGGTATTTAAATGAATCCGCTTAAAATCAACAGAAGGTGCATTTAAAAATATTGCATTCGGGTTAAGTAATTGCACCATAGGCAACATCTTACCAGCTGAACTCGTACACAACCATGTGATACCGCTGCTTGAGCCTATCAGTAGAGTACAATATTTTGACAATTCAGCATTCTCCCTTATGGTTAGTTTACTGGCGTCAATTATTTTTTCTGTTTCATCAAATGAATTTGCAGCTGAAAGAATAATACAAGTACCAGGGTTAGATACTAATTTTTCAGAAATCAATTTTACCGTATCAAAATCAAGATTGTTTTGTCCACTTTGTGGGGCATATTCCCAAAGAATTATATTTTTAAATGAAGAAAAATGATGCTCTTGAGCAAAATCAGCCACTTTTTTCTTTTCCTGTTCACTTAAAACTAATACAGGCTGATAAGGAACCGTAATTTTACCAGGGTAAGCCCTCAAAATCATACCTCTGATTGTACCGTCATACAATGCTTGGTTATCATCCAAATTAGAAGTGATGATTACCTTGTCCCATATACCCGATTCTTTTTCCTGTTGAACTTTTTTTTTGAATTTCCTAAAGGCTATAATATCATTTTTTGCGACATCATCAACAATTCTCACATCATCTACAAAAGGGTTTAGGTTGATGATATCTTTACAAAAGGAAGCAATTGCCCATGTTATATGGCAATCAGGATAATCATTTTTTATCTGACGTGCAACAGTAGTAGCATAAAGACAGTCGCCATTAGAATAGAGTTGAACCAATAATATTTTTTCAATTCGTTTCCCCATGTATCATCATTTTTGCCAATGCTTCAAAAGAAACCTTGGGTTGAAATCCTAAAGAATTTATTAAAGAAGGATTAGATACCAACTGTTGATACTCTGCTTTATAATTGTTGTTTTGATAGATATAATGTTGATAGTCTTTTCCAATTAATTTAAAGCAAACTTTTATCCAATCCAAAATTGAGTAACCCAATCCGGAGCTGATATTGGCTTCAAAAATTGTATCCTGATTCACTAAAAGCCAAATGCCTTCAACAATATCTCCAGCATAAGTCCATTCTTTAACAACTGACATATCCCCTATTTCAATCTTGTCTTCAATTCCACTTGCAACTCTAACCGCAGTAGCCGCAATCTTTTGAGCCATGTGTCTTTCCGATCTTCTTGGACTATCGTGATTGAAAAAATACCCTACATAGGTTTTAATACCAAGAGACCTGAAGTATCGGGCTGCATATACCGATTGAATACGACTAACGGAATAGGCATCTCTTGCTTCAAATAGATCCGATTCTTTAATGGGATTATTTTTATTTTCAAATTGCAATCCACTACCTGAAATAAAAACTTTTGTATGTGGTGAATGTAATCTAACTGCTTCTAAAATATTAAATGTACCGGTTGAAATCGTTTCGTGATTTTCAAACAAGGCATTATGATTGGTTGTAGAATTAGCTGCAAGATGAAAGATAAAATCAGGTTTATTTACTTTAATCAAATCAGAAACTTCTGTAAATGATGCGATATCGGTTTTTAAAAAATTCCCAGATCTGCTCACCCCTGTTATTTCTATTCCTTTTTTTGCTAAAAGCTCAGAAAGATAAAATCCGTCTTGTCCGTTTACACCGAAGATTATTGCTTTCATTATTTCTTTTTTCTCACAGTGAATGTTGCAAAAGTGTAATTGTATTTTCCAAGATAATAGAAGTCAGGATTCGGACAATCCCATTCACCCTTATCTACCAACTCACACTGAGGCATATAACTTAACATTCTTTGTTCCATATCTTTTTTAGTGTAGAATCTCGCATCTACTTCAGGTTTGGGTTGACCTGGGATCCAACCATCCTTGTAGTCACAAGTAATCACTGCCAATCCACCGGGAGCCAATAATTGTTCGACGCATTCTAAAAAAGATTTATCATCAGGATCATGTTCTATCACTGAAGTTGAAAAAACGATATCATAGTGATTTTTCAATGTTGTTGGCTTTGTGATATAATCCTGTAAAAAATAATTAATCATAGGATCTATTTCTTCTACAGCACAACCTAATTTTTGTAAGGACATAGAAGCTGTGTCTTCATAACTTCCAATACAAAGCAATTGAGGATTTGAATAATTCTTCAAATGTCTATATACGGTATCGAATATAAAAGCTTGTTGAACATTGGCTTCAGAAATCTTTTTCGCCATTGTTGCAGGTGCAAATTCATTCAGCTTATTAATTGCAGGCGCATACAATTGTCTGGCCTGATTATTCAGAATTCTATTAAACCCATCTTCAGCGCCTAGAGTTACTGGTGTATAAGTTGCTGTCGCATCTTTTTTCAAATCATCATCTGTAGCAGATTTTGTATTTCCCAACCATGTAAAAGTTCGGTTGGGACGAGTCAACAAATGATTGAGTTTAGCTTTGATTGTACTTTTGAAACCCATTTTAGGTGCATCATAATAAGTACTTTTTTTAATCATTATGGCATTTAAAATTCTATCGTATTCCCAGATCAAATTAGCTTCATTCCAATTTAGCAATGTCTTTTCGAAAGCATCTACACCTCTTGCAAGAATATTTTTCAAAGATTCTTTATCGCAACAGATTTCAGGATTTTGTTTAAGAATGTGTCTAAACATTAAACAATCTGAAACAGCCAAAGGACGTTTAACTGCTAAAGCAAAATCAACAGCACTGGAAATTCCCCTGCCTTTTTTGTCTTCATACATGAATACGTTGATGCTATTAGCGGCTAAAAAATCAAGCAATTGATCATTACTTAAAAAATCATTTGATATTTCAAGTTTTATTTTAGTTCCTTCAATTAATTTATGACAATTCTCTGAAATCTTTTTGGCATTAACTCCATACTGATCTCCAAAAG
Organism: Chitinophagaceae bacterium; assembly: GCA_027484165.1. Classification (GTDB taxonomy): domain Bacteria; phylum Bacteroidota; class Bacteroidia; order Chitinophagales; family Chitinophagaceae; genus Ferruginibacter. The sequence goes on from JAIXWH010000081.1 coordinate 30,372, forward strand.
CTGCAAAAGGTATGTTTAATCGGATGATGGCTTCATCAAAATCTTTCGTTACTTTTTCTACAAGTTTTTCAAATCCTTTATTAGGTGTTGCGAATCCAAAACTTCCAATGATTGGAATGTTTGATACCGGAATAGTATTATTATAAGATGGGATCAGTCTACCCGTTTTAAAAACAAATGGATTCTTAAGCAGTAAAGTAGGATCAGCAGCAATATAAAAATCAAAAAGTGAATTGATTTTTTTCTCGGAACCACCTAAGATAAATTTATTATTATAAGCTGTAGCCGTATCTGCAATCTCCTGTGTAACTTCATGAATGATACCAACCTGTGTAATTCTAATATTAGCAATATTATTTTTATAAAGTCCTTTTTTTATTCGACTACACACCCATGGCATTACAGCTGGATGATAATTATAAATAATAAAAGAGGGTTGGTTGGAAGCAATTGATGCTTTGAGTTCATCAAGATTATCACATTCTACATGAACAAAATTGAATTGGGTAGATTTCTTGATTGTATGGTATGTATTAATTCCAAATTCATAAACACCACATTGTTTTTTTTTGTGGGTTACAAACAGTATTGTTTTTTTCATACTTAATTTTTAAAAATTTCGATTTTTGGAACAGGGAATATAAATCCGGTGCCTTTTGCCAATGCTTCTTTTTCTCTTTCTACAAACTCGGATTTAAAATGCCATGGAAGAACCAAATAATAGTCAGGATTCATTGCACGACTTTCTTCCTCACTAATAATTGGAATATCAGTACCTAATGTTCTTGCTCCGTATTTATCGGGATTTCTTTCTGCTGCATATTCCACCAAATTCTTATCAATATCACACCATTGTAAAATAGTGTTTCCTTTTGTTGAAGCACCATAAACATGTACTTTCTTACCTTCTTTTTTTAATTTGACTAATAAATCGTGTAATTCAATTTTAAGCTTTTCTATTCTGTTTTGAAATTCAATATATGGTTTATCTGTATCCAATTCCAAATCAAATTCTTTGTGTCTAATCTCATTAATCAACTGATAATTTTCCTTACTATCATGCTTACTATTTTCTTTATGCGTTGCATAACATCTGATACTTCCTCCATTAATATCATTGAATGAAATTTTAAAAATTTTCATTCCTGCTTTTGAGAGAATTTTTTCTAGTACTGCTAGACTGTAAAATTCTAAGTGTTCATGACAAATTGTATCATAACTGTCTAACTCTAACATTTTAGGCATGTAACTCATTTCAAAAACCCAAACCCCTTGAGCTGAAAGAAACCTGCTTATTCCTTTAACAAAACTTACAGGATCTTCAAGATCGTAGAACATAGCAATTGAAGTAATAACATCTAATTTTTTTCCTTCAAGGATTTTAAATAATTCTTCGGAAGGAAATATATCCTGAACAACAGTTGCTTCCTTAACTTCCTGAGCTACATCACTAGGATCGCAACCATATTTAATATAATGCTTTGGATAGTAACCCAATAAAGTACCATCATTACAACCTATATCCAAAACAGAAGGATGCTTAACATCAGCCATGGTGTCTATAACTGAATCAACAATATCCTTTAAATGGTTTCGCATAGTATTGTTAGTCCCACTTCTATACCAATATGCAGCGTATAAAATTTCAGAAGGAACAGAATGCTCCATCTGTAATAGACCACATGCATTCTCATCAGCTTCAGGATTACATCTAACCAAAGTACAATCTATCTTTCTCTCACTGGGCATTTCTTTACCTGGCTTTACAAAGCTCCCTTGTAAATATTGAGGGCCAAGGTCAATCACTTTTTTCAGAGAAGGTGAGCCACATACACGACAAGTTGTTCTTTTTCTGATATGCATTCTATCTTAGTTTATTTTTTAGAAATTAAATTTTTAAATAATTCATTTATTGCGTCAATGCAATTATTTCTCTCTAGATTTAATAAAGCCAATTGTTTCACAACATTATCTTTTTCATCTACAGGTACTTTCTCAAATTCATAAACCTTTTCTTGTTCATGCCATAACCTACAATTGACATCTGAAAGTTGAAAAAAGACCTGTCCAAAATTACCAAATACCTCTCTAACTGTATTGCCTTCTTTTTTATAAACCTTATTTGATGCAAATATCATCCTCTCTGGGTTAATCTTTCCGTCAATAGCATCGGAAATGTATTCGTTTATTTCTGTTTGTAAAAGAATGGCTTGATTGGCTAAACTTGAAAGTCTATCTTGATCTTCTGTGTGATACTGTTTCAATTTTACAATTGTCAATTTATCACATAACATCCCTAAAGTTTCAGCCATATATAACTATTTACTTGATCCATTATCAATTAGATTATTTTTAATTGATATTGAAAATTGATGAAACAAATTTATCGAACAAATATTATTCAATCAAACCAATTAAAGTATTATGAATATTAATATTTTCGCAAAAATAGTCGATATTCATTCTAAAACAAGAAATTAGTATGTCTCAAATCAGAAAAAGAAGCCTTGTAGCTACGAGTTGGATATATATCGGCTTTTTTATCGGAGCAATAAATACCTATTTCCTTACCCATAAATCATGGTTCAGTACAGACCAAAATGGACTAACCAGGACTATGATAGAAACTAGCCAGTTGATTTTTGCATTTTCTGCTTTAGGAACGCCCAATTTTTTATATAAATTCTTCCCCTATTACAAAGACAACCTCCCTCACAAGAAAAATGATTTACTGGGTGTAGCATTGATTATTTCAATAATAGGTTTTATTTTAACCTGTTTGGGTCTTCTCTTACTTCAACCCCTAATTATAAAAAAATTCAGTACTAATTCCATTCTGTTTGTTCAATACTTCTATTGGATATTACCCTTGTCATTTTTTGTATTGCTATACAACATCCTTGAAGCTTATTCTATGGGGTTTGAAAAAGGTGTATTGACTAATCTGCTGAAAGAAACGGTTGTTAGATTTTTTACTTTATGTGTGATTGTCCTCAAAGTATTTGATGTTATAGATTTCAACACATTCATCATTTTATTTTCGTTTCAATATTCCATTATTGTTTTAATATTAGCATTACACCTTCATCATAATAAACAACTTTGGATTAGTTTCAAAATTAGCAGAGTCACGAAAAAATTCAGAAAAAAAATATTTGCAATAATTTCTTTGACTTTCATAGTTATAATAGTTGGTGTATTAAGGCAAAGTATTGACGGACTTGTATTAGCAGCCAAACAAAATTTAGGAAAAGTGGGAATTTTCGGATTGGCAACTTATATGGTATCTATGTTGCAGGCACCATTAAGAAGTATCATTACTATAACTATTCCTATTTTGTCAAGAGCCTGGAAAAACAAAGACATGGTAGAGATTGACAGAATTTATAAAAGAAGTTCAATTAATCTTTTAAGTTTTTCTTTATTTGCATTTTTCTGCATCTGGATGAATTATAATGATGCTATTTATTATTTCAATATCAATCAAGACTATCTTCAAGGAAAAAATGTTTTTTTAATATTAGGGATGGTTACCATTATTGAAATGGGTACAGGTGTAAATGGGCAAATCATTGCCACTTCTACTTATTGGAGATTTGAGCTTTGGACAAGCTTATTATTGACTGTGCTAATTATTCCATTGAGCTATGTACTTACCGTCAAATATGGCATCATTGGACCTGCTATTGCTAATTTAGTTTCATTCAGTATTTATAATTTGGTGAGATTTTGGTTTCTATATAAAAAGTTCAATTTACAACCCTTTAGCATCAAAACGTTTGAAATTTTAATCATCTCATTGACTGCGTATTTTATTTCCTATTTCTCTTTCTCCAATTTCCATGGTTTATGGGCAATGATTGGTCGCAGTATATTATTTATTATGCTTTTCATAGCAGCGATATACAAACGAAATATCTCACCTGATTTTTTACCAATAATTGAAACGGTATTAAATAAAATCGGAATTAAAAAGAAAGATTAAAACTTTGTAGCTTTTTCCAAAAACAAATCCATTGCAGTTCTTTTTGAAAAATTGAGTTCATAAGAAATATTATGCTCATAATATTTCAATAAATCATATTCTTCATATGGAATGGCAGCAGCAATTTCACTTTTATGAGCTAGCCCTTCCAATGTAGCTTCATTGAATCTTTTAATAAATACATCCGAAACCTGTTTATTTGAAACCCATGCAGCAAATACAAATGGAAGCCCTGTCATCTCTTTCCATGCCAAACCCAAATCAAAGTGAAATTTTGATTTTTTTCTTTGAACAAAAGCACGATCGCCAATAACTAGCCCAGCGGTAGTTCCATTAATTTCAGACTCGTAGCCACTCTCAGCAATGATAATTTTAGGGGTAATTTTCCAATGTTCATTCAAAAGTATCTGTAGTAAAATTACTGAAGTCCTGCTTTGATAATCCATAAGAATAGATTCGATATTATGGAGTGAAACATCACTGAATAAGCATACACTTGCTACTTCCCCTTCAGTACTAATACAAAAATCAGAGACAATATAATGTTCTTTCAAATGGGGAATGGCGGCAACTGGAACAAGACCAATATCTATTTCATCATTCAATAATTGAGCAGCAACTTTTGACGGAAAATCAAAACTTAAGTCAATAGCATCATGCATCATCCCCTTTTCAAACCCATAAACTAGAGGTTTAGCATTTAAATAACTAACAGCACCTACTCTGATTTTTCTATTCACAGCTTTCAAATTGAGAGGCAAAATTACCTATTTATTTTTCATTTATAGTGAATGTTTAAAAGGTTTAAGAGGTTTCAGAGGTTCAAAAGGTTCAAAAGGTTCAAAAGATTAAATAGGATAGAACTCATCGAAATCTTTCAATGTAATCTGTTGAACTTACTAAACATATTGAACTTAATGATCCTATGCATCTCCAAATTATCAAATCTTCAATTCAACCAATCAACTAACTCCTTAAATTTGCAAAATGAACCATTTATCACTCCTTTCCATTTCTCCAATTGATGGCAGATACATCAATGCTACAAAAGAATTATCTGATTACTTTTCAGAGTATGCTTTAATCAAATACAGGTACAAAGTAGAAGTTGAATACTTTATCTTTTTAGCTGAAAAGAAATTTTTTAAATTGAAATCTTCAGAAACCGAAAAACTGAGACAAAGTGTAAGCGATTTTTCAATTGCAGATGCTCAGGAAATAAAAGACACCGAAAAGATTACCAATCATGATGTTAAAGCAGTTGAATATTTTTTGAAGAAAAAAGCGGATGAAATAGGAATAGGTCAATTCAAAGAGTGGGTTCATTTTGGATTAACCTCTCAAGACATCAATAATACTTCCATTCCACTTTTATGGAAAGATGCGATAGAACTTGAATATCTTCCTGCAATAATAAATTTACAACATCATATTCATCAACTTGCCCAACAATGGAAAGATATACCCATGCTCGCCAGAACTCACGGACAGCCTGCATCTCCTACAAGACTTGGAAAAGAACTGATGGTTTTTGTTGAACGCATTGAAAACCAAATTCAATTATTCAGTTACATTCCTTTCTCTGGAAAATTTGGAGGAGCTACCGGTAATTTTAATGCACACCATGTTGCTTATCCAAAGTACAACTGGATTAAATTTGGGAATGAATTTTTAGAAGAAAAATTAGGAATAGAGCGTCAGCAATACACCACTCAAATTGAGCATTATGATACATTGGCTTCTCAATTTGACAACATCAAACGCATCAATACCATATTGATAGATTTTGCAAGAGACATTTGGAGTTACATCAGTGTGGATTATTTTAAACAAAAGACAAAAAAAGGCGAAGTGGGCAGCAGTGCTATGCCTCATAAAGTAAATCCTATTGATTTTGAAAATGCTGAAGGCAATCTAGGAATGGCTAACGCTGTATTTGAGCATTTATCTGGCAAACTTCCCATATCCAGACTACAACGAGATTTAACGGATAGTACCGTTTTAAGAAATATTGGAGTTCCAATGGGACATACCATCATTGCCATAAAATCAATGGAAAAAGGATTAGGCAAATTGATTTTAAATGAATCAAAACTTAAAGCTGATCTGGAATCCAATTGGGCCGTTGTTGCAGAAGCTATCCAAACTATTTTAAGAAGAGAAAACTACCCTGCCCCTTACGAGGCATTAAAAGAACTTACAAGAGGGACTGTGATTGACAAAAAAGCCATTCATCAATTTATCTCCAAACTTAAAGTTTCAAAGGCAACTA
>JAIXWH010000038.1 GCA_027484165.1 Chitinophagaceae bacterium
CCCATTGGCTCCTCCGACATTTCTAATATAAAGGTATTATTGTATTCTCTCATCTGCCACAATATCAACTTGGCATCAATATCTATGGTTGTAAATAATTCGGGAAGCGTCTCTTTTAATTGTATAAAATTGCAATCTTCTTTAAACTGTCGCGACTGTTCTAGGATTTGATTTAAGGATTTATTTTTAGATATTATACTATAATTTCTATTTGTAAAACTGGTTCCATTAATTAAAATGGTTTCTTGTAAAGGTCTAATTTTTGACATAGATACGGTTTTTGGAGTTATAAGTCTTGCCTATAACGCCCAAAACGGTATTTTTATTTTAAAACTAGGAGAGTTTATAAAAGTTGCTTCACTACATTGGCCACTAAAAGGGGTCTGCCTAACGTATAATAATGCAGAACAGGAACACCGGCTTTCTTCAACTCTTTAGATTGTTCCAACAACCACGCCTCTCCTATTTTTTCTACATCAAGGTCTGATTTACAAGCAGTTACAGCTTCAGACAAGGCAGCCGGAAGATCAATATTAAAAGTTTTGGGTAAGATGGTAAGTTGTTTTTTGGTATAGATCGGCTTTAAGCCTGGAATAATAGGAACATTAATTCCAATAGCTCGACAAGACTTTACAAACTCAAAGTATTTTGCGTTATCAAAAAACATTTGAGTAATGATATAATCAGCGCCTGCGTCAACTTTTGCTTTTAAGTTTTTAAGATCGGCGTCCATGTTGGGCGCCTCAAAATGCTTTTCTGGATACCCCGCAACACCAATGCAAAATTTGGTTTTTGATGTGTTTTTTAAATCTTCTTCCAGATAAATACCATCGTTTAAATTCACAACCTGTTTCAATAAATCAATGGCATATTTATGTCCGCCTGGCTCTGGCTCAAAAGCAGCCTCATTCTTAGCAGCATCACCTCTCAACACCAAAACGTTATCACAACCGAGATAATTTAAATTGATCAAAGCGTCTTCCGTTTCATTAATACTAAAGCCTCCGCATATCAAATGAGGAACGGTATCAACTTCATATTTGTTCATAATTGAAGCACAAATAGACTCGGTTCCCGGTCTCTTTCTGATTACCACTTTTTCAAATGTGCCGTTTTGGGTTTTTTTGAAAGTGTGCTCGCTTCGATGATAAGTAACATTAATAAATGAAGGCTTAAATTCCATTAATGGATCGAGGTGTGTATATAAAGATTGTATTCCCTTTCCTTTTAATGGAGGTAAAATCTCAAAAGATATTAATGTCTTGTCTGATTGATTGATATGGTCTGTTACTTTCATCTTTAAAATAAATGTGTGTAAAGATAACTCCAATTAAAAAAGATTACAACTTTAGTTGAATGAAACAAGGCTTGAGTTTTTAAAAAATTAAGCAAACTCGTTGAAAAACTTAAGCTATTTTTGTAAAAACGTTAATAAGTGCTAACCATACACACCAAAAATCTGGTAAAAAAATACGGCAGCAGAACTGTTGTTAATGATGTGTCTTTTGAGGTAAGCCAGGGAGAAATTGTGGGTTTGCTCGGACCAAATGGTGCTGGAAAAACAACCTCTTTTTATCAAGTTGTTGGTTTAGTAAAATCAGATCAGGGTGAGGTTTTTTTAAGCGAAACCAATATTACCAAACTACCTATGTACAAACGCGCACAATTGGGTATTGGTTATTTACCTCAAGAAGCGAGCGTTTTTAGAAAATTAAGTGTTGAAGACAATATCAGTGCTATACTTGAAATGACCAAGCTGAGCAAAGTAGATCAACATAAAAAATTAGAAGAGCTTTTGGATGAGTTTCATTTACAACATGTAAGAAAAAATAATGGTGACACTTTAAGCGGTGGCGAAAGAAGAAGAACGGAAATTGCCAGAGCGCTTGCTGTTGATCCTAAGTTTATTTTACTCGATGAGCCCTTTGCTGGCGTTGATCCTATTGCTGTTGAAGATATTCAGAAGATAATCGCCAAATTAAAACATAAAAATATCGGGGTACTAATTACTGATCACAATGTAAATGAAACGCTTTCTATCTGCGACAGGGCTTATCTTCTGATTGATGGAAAAATTTTCAAACACGGAACAGCCGAAGAGTTGGCTAACGATGAACAAGTACGAAGATTATATCTGGGTAGAAACTTTGAATTGAAGCGAAAAGATTATCTGCACGAAGAAGTCTCTGGTTCATAACTTTTTTAGCTGATTGTTATCAGTCACATTTTTCACGTTTTTTCTTTAACTTCCCACACATGAATGTGATCTCTCCTGTAATCTCTAAACTGGCAAGAATGCGTCTTTGGCGTGTTAAAAACTGGACCAACCATCCTGTTGAAAGCCAAAGACAAGCATTACAAGATTTAGTCACAACCGCACAATACACAGCTTTTGGAAAAAAATATAATTTTTCTTCTTTGTTTTCTGTAAAAGATTTTAAAACCAGCGTTCCCATTCATGAATACGAAGACCTTCAACCCTATATTCAAAGAATGCTGAACGGCGAGGAAAATGTTTTATGGAATACGCCTATACATTGGTTCGCAAAAAGCAGCGGCACATCAAATAATAAAAGCAAGTTTATCCCTGTTAGTGAAGAAAGCTTGCAGGAAAATCATTTTAAAGCAAGCAAAGATGTGCTTACAAACTATTACAATAATTTTCCTTCGAGCGATTTATTAACAGGAAAAAGTTTAGTTGTTGGAGGCTCTCATCAATTAAATCATTTGAACGAAGAAATTCAATACGGCGACCTAAGTGCCGTATTGATGCAGAATACACCCTTTTGGGGACACTGGCTTCGCACACCCGAACTCAGTGTAGCACTATTGGACAATTGGGAAACGAAAATTGAAATGTTAGCGCAATCAACCGCCAAAGAGAATGTAACCTCTTTAGCTGGCGTACCCACATGGACATTAATACTGCTTAAAAGAATTCTTGAAATCACCAAGCAGAAAAAAATTATTGACGTTTGGCCTAATCTTGAATTGTATATAAATGGCGGCGTTTCGTTTGTGCCTTATCGTGAGCAATTCGAAAACATCATTGGTAAACCCATCAACTACCTTGAAATTTATAATGCAAGCGAAGGTTTTTTTGCAGGACAAGAATGTCCAACCCTTGACGGAATGACTCTTTTCACTGAACATGGTGTGTTTTATGAATTTATGCCTGTTGAAGAATACGGAAAGCCCAATCCTAAAACAATTGGTCTAGATAAAGTTGAGGTAGATAAAAACTATGCATTAATCATCAGCACAACTGGAGGTTTGTGGAGATATTTAATTGGAGATACCATAAAATTCACATCCATAAACCCCTACAGAATAAAAGTTAGCGGCAGATTAAAACATTATATCAATGCTTTTGGCGAAGAGGTGATTATTGACAATACCGACAAGGCGATTGCCGTTGCCTCTCAAAAAACCCAATCCGTAGTTACAGATTACACCGCAGCGCCGGTTTATTTTTCTGATCATAAAAATGGGGCACACGAATGGCTTATCGAATTTGAGCAAGAGCCAGAAAGTATGGAAGCCTTTGTTTTTGAATTAGATAACGCATTAAAAGAACAAAACAGCGATTACGAAGCAAAACGTTTCAAAAATATTGCCCTCGAAATGCCTCATGTAAAAAAAATTCCTCGGGGTACATTTAATCAATGGCTTCAGAAAAAAAATCAAGTTGGGGGGCAACATAAAATTCCACGCTTAAGCAACGAAAGAAAAATAATAGAAGACATTCTTTCAATTATTAGTTAGGCATGTGTTACTTTTGCTTGCAATAATAAAACATCAAAACAATGAAATTATTAGAAGGTAAGGTTGCCGTTATTACAGGTGCCGCAAGAGGAATTGGCGAAGCTGTTGCAATAAAGTTTGCTGAACACGGAGCCCATATTGCTTTTACATACGTGAGCGATAGTAGTGCCGAAAAAGCTCTAAACTTAGTAAATAAAATTACAGCCCTTGGCGTTAAAGCGAAAGCCTATCAAAGTAACGCATCTGATTTCTCTGCATGCGAAACCCTTATTAATGATGTTCTTGCCGAGTTTAATCAAATCGACATCTGTGTAAACAATGCAGGTATTTCTAAAGATAATTTATTGTTGAGAATGACTCCCGAACAATGGAACGAGGTTATTCAGGTAAACTTGAACAGCGTTTTCAATATGACCAAGCAAATCATAAAACCTATGATGAAAGCTAAAAGCGGAAGCATCATCAATATGAGCAGCGTTATTGGTGAGATGGGCAATGCCGGACAAAGCAGCTATGCAGCAAGTAAGGCCGGCGTTATTGGTTTTACAAAAAGTGTTGCTAAAGAATTAGGCAGCAGAAATATTCGTTGCAATGCAATCGCTCCAGGATTTGTAGAAACTGATATGACCAGTTATTTGAACGATGGTTCTGGTGCTGATAAATATAAGTCAATGATTCCGTTAGGAAGGTTTGCTACAGGAGAAGATATCGCCAATGTTTGTTTATTTTTAGCAAGCGATATGGGTAATTATGTTACCGGACAAACCATCAGCGCTTGTGGTGGTATGAATATTTAATTTATCTTTCATTCAACAAAAAAATTTATTATGGAAAATAGCTACAACAAACTTCTTGCAGACAATAAAGCCTGGGCTGAGGAGCAAGTAAAAAGAGATCCCGATTTTTTTAATCGTCTTTCTCATATTCAAACCCCTGAGTTTTTGTGGATTGGGTGTAGCGATAGCCGTGTTCCTGCTGATAAAATTACAGGAACCCAACCTGGAGAAATCTTCGTTCATAGAAACATCGCCAACATGGTTGTGCATACAGACCTCAACTTGTTGAGTGTTTTAGAATATGCTGTAACAGCTTTAAAAGTGAAACACATTATTGTTTGCGGACACTATGGTTGCGGGGGTGTTAAAGCAGCAATGGGGAAAACCTCTTTAGGAATAATAAACAAATGGCTTAGAAATATTAAAGATGTTTATCTGAAACATCTCGACGAAGTAAATCTTGAAATTAATGAAGAGGCTAAAACCAATAAGTTAGTAGAGTTGAATGTTCAAGAACAGGTAATGAATTTGGCAAAAACTTCCATTATACAAAAAGCCTGGAAACACGAACAAAGGCCGCATTTACATGGATGGGTTTATGGACTTAGTGATGGAATTATTAAACCTGTTTGTGAAATGAGTCCAGGTAGCAAAATTGACCCTCTTTACGAATACGATAATCTTTAGTCGACTCAATGACTGCTCAAACCTATATCAATAACTATAATCTACAACAGCATCCCGAAGGTGGGTGGTATAAAGAAACTTATAAAAGCGAAGAACGAATTCCTGCTATTGGGCTTCCAAAAAGATTTGATGGAGAGCGCGCTTTCTCCACCGCAATTTATTTTCTTCTGGAACAAGGAAACTTTTCCGCTTTTCATCGAATCAAAAGTGATGAATGCTGGCACTTCTATGCAGGAGGCGCCTTGCTTGTATATATTATCACAGGGGAAGGAACCCTTAAGGTTGTGCGTCTAGGAAATAATCCAGAAAACAAAGAGGTTTTTCAATATGTTGTTCCGGCTAATTGTTGGTTTGCAAGCATTCCCGACAAACACACCGATTTTTCTTTTGTTGGATGTACCGTTTCTCCAGGTTTTGATTTCAGAGATTTTGAATTGGCCTATTCTTCAGAATTAATAAACCAATTTCCTCAGCACGCAGCAGTAATCAATTCGCTTTGCAGACAATAATAATTTTTTATTGACTGTTTTTTCTTTTGATTATATACATAACTTCATACTGCTTAAATTTCTCAAAAACATTTTTTGTTTATAATGGCCTCACCAACAGCTTCAAATGATATTGAATTTTTGAGTAATCACAATATAGTTGAGATTGTGTTGAATAAGAGCACAAATCAAAAACTATTACGTTCCTTGATTAGATTTAATAGAGGGGATATTGTTGCTACATTTTCTGCTAAGTCGGTAGTTGATACACCCAACTATTTAACTGTACAAGTTGACCATAATAAACATATTGAACTCTCTCCTGATTTTTTACAATACACCAACCATAGTTGTAGCCCAAATGTTTTTTATAATACCTCTACAATGCAATTAATTGCGATTGAAGAAATAAAGGTTGGAGATGAGATTTGTTTTTTTTATCCTTCTACTGAGATTGATATGGCACAACCATTTATTTGTGGATGTGGTAGCCATTGTTGTTTGAAAGAAATAAAGGGGGCAATGCATTTAGATAGTGAGGTTTTAAAAAAATATAAACTTTCTGATTTTGTCAGAAATCAATTGTCTATTCAATAATCTTTGTTTTTGATGTCTGTGAATCGTTTTAAAATTCATAATTACTTAACCATTTTCGATAAAAAGATACGCGTTTGGGTAATCTCTCCTTTTATTCAAAGTGCAGATGAAAATATTGATTACTATTATGATTTTACTCAAAGTATAGAAGAGTATACAAGAGTTTTTAATACACTTGAATTGGAGTGGGTATGGCAACCCGTTAGTATGGATAATTTTGAGAATACAATTTTAATTATTGAGCAGATTGCTATTAAAGAGAATGTGGTTCCGATAATATTAAACCTTTGTGATGGTGATGAGATTAATGGAACACCAGGCGTATCGGTTATACTTGAGTTAGAAAAAAGAAATATCATATACACTGGAGCTAACGAATATTTTTACAACATCACCACATCAAAGATTCCCATGAAAAAAGCATTTGACAATATGCTTGTTCCAAATGCTTCATGGATTAGCCTTCACAATAAAAACGTTTCTTTTGATGAAATAAAAAAGATTACCGGGCTGCCTTTTATTGTTAAACCTGCGGTTTCTGGTGGAAGCATGGGTGTAGGAATTAAAAACGTTATTGAAACAGAACAGGAATTTAATGCTGTTATAAATTCTCTTTTCGATGGGTACCACGGATGGAATCTAACTATTGATGGTCTTATTGCTGAACAATTTATTGCAGGTCCGGAGTTTACTGTTTTTATTATCGGCTCATATAATAGGCCTGAAGATGCAGTAATATTTACTCCGGTAGAACGTGTATTTCACGATTCACTTCCTGAAAAAGAACGTTTTCTTTCTTTTGATCGTCTTTGGGAAATATATGAAACAGAATCTGCTATGCCAGAATCTGCTAATTTTTACGAGTATGCGATTCCAGACTCCTCTCTTATTGAAAAAATTAAAAGCGTTTCGTGGGCTGCTCACACTTCAAATAACGGTGTAGGCTATTCGAGGGTTGATTTAAGAATAAATAAAACCGACAACAAAATTCTCATACTTGAGGTTAATGCACAGTGTGGTATCAGTGAAGACGAAAACTATACTTCTATTGGAGCAATATTAAAAGCGTCTGATGTTTCTTTTGTTGAAATAATTGATCATATTTTGGTTGATGGGGTAATCAGATATCTGGAAAAAAACAAAATTAATTATTAATTTATAATCAAGTCCTATATGAAAGTTTGTGTTTTACAACCTGATTACTCTACAACAAATGTTGATTATAAAAATTATGATCCTCCCAGAAATTTATCCTTACTATTGCCCAACGACCAAGTTGATCATATTTTTTTAAATAAACTTACCGTATATAAACAGTTAAAAGATTTATCTAAAAACCGATACGACATTTTTATAAACCTTTGTGAAGGTTATTTGGAATGGGAGGTTCCGTCAATTGATGTAATTTATTATTTAGAGCTTTTGAATTTACCCTACACTGGACCTAACTCTATTCTTTATGACCCTACTAAAGAATTGATGAAATACGTTGCTTATACTCAAGGAGTTAAAACTCCAAATTATGTGTTAGCAACAAAAATTAGTGATGCTGATACAGCAGATAGCTTACTGAGTTTTCCGATGTTTATAAAGCCTGCGAAGTCTGGCGACAGTCTTGGTATAGATGATTTTTCTTTAGTTAATAATAAAGAAGAGCTGATTTATAAGTCAAATGAAATCATTAATGAATACGGAGAGGTTTTAATAGAAGAATATATTGATGGCAGAGAGTTTACCGTATTGGTAGTTGGCAAATCAAGTGCGAATAGTTCGGTTTTGGCATACGAACCTGTTGAATATATATTTCCCGAAGGAAAAAACTACAAAACTTACACTTTAAAAACTTCTGAACTTCACCTAGACGCTAACGTTATTGTAAAGGATGAGGGCATAAAAAAACGATTAAAAGAATCGGCTTGTTCTATATTTGAAGGTTTTGAAGGCGTTGGTTATGCTCGATTGGATTTTAGAATGAACGAAAAAGGTGAACTGTTTTTCTTGGAGATTAATTTTACCTGTTCTGTTTTTTACGCTGATGGTTATGAGGGATCGGCAGACTATATATTGAAGTTAAGCGGAGTTGGTCAAAAGGAGTTTTTAATTAAAATTATAGAAGAGGGAATTAAGAGATATCAGGCACAACAGAAAAAAATTACAGTGAAAGGAAATTCGATATCTGGATACGGGATTTATGCAAGTCAAATTATTAAAGCTGGTGAAATTATTTTTAAAGGAGAGGGAGTGACACAAAGAATAATTACAAAGTCTTTTGTTGAAAAAAATTGGAATGCAAAAGAAAAAGAAAACTTCAGAAAATATGCTTATCCAATTAGTGATGAAGTTTTTTTGCTTTGGGATGAAAATCCTAAAAACTGGGCTCCTCAAAATCATTCTTGTAATGCAAACACTTCTTATGATGGATTAAATGTAATTGCAACAGAAGAAATTAAAATTGGTGATGAATTAACGCTAAATTATAATGATTTTCTAGACATATCAATGGACCCTTTCATATGTAAATGCGGGAGCGATAACTGTAAAGGACTAATTACTGGTATAAAAGGTAACACCGTTAGCTTCAGAGAAAATAAAAAGAATCCTTCTTAAACTTTATTGATAATAATGACTCTAAAGCCGTCGCCTTTTGGGGTGAGCTGTTTTCTATTTGTGTAATCCGTGAACCAAACCCATTTGATATGCTTGAATTTAAAATAATAGGAAAAATAATAAAAACCTATAAAACAAAGCTTGCAATAACCTACTCTTTGTTTTCTATTGAAATGTTGGGTGCTCTTCTTAGGCCCTTCTTTTTAGGTCTTGCTATAAATGATTTATTAAAAGGGAGTTATTTGGGATTAATATATTTGTCTGTCTGTCATCTTACGTGGTTGATTGTGGGAACAATAAGACACATGTACGACACTCGAACTTATTCTGCAATTTATACCTCTCTTGTAACTAGCTTTCTCCATAGAAAACTTACAACAACAAATGTTTCCAAGTTAAGTGCACACTCAACACTTTCCCGTGAAATTGTAGATTTTTTGGAAACAGACTTCCCTTATATCATCGAAGCTATTTATAATATTTTTGGTTCTTTGATTTTGTTATGCTTTTATGAAAAAACTGTAGTGATCATTTGTTTTATTATTTTATTCCCTGTTTTTGTTCTAAGTTTTTTTTATGGAAAAAAAATGAGGAGTTTAACCCAACATAAAAACGATCAGCTTGAAAACGAAGTAAATATTATTTCAAATGGCAACAAAGACTCTATCAACAACCATTATAAACTATTAAGAAAATGGCAAATTAAAATTTCGGATAAAGAAGCGTGGAATTTCGGAATAATGGAAATTTTGGTTTTGATTATTATTAGCGCATCTCTTTTAGTTTCAACAAATTTTTTAGGAACATCTGTATTGGCTGGCACGATGATTGGTATGTATAATTATCTGCTTCGTTTTGTTTCTGGTCTTGATACTATCCCATACCTTGTTCAGCGATATTCTTCAATAAAAGATATTGCAAACAGAATAGATATTAAGGAAGAGGATGTTGTTCTTGATTTTGCTCTTGTTTAATTATTTATTCATTGTTTTCATTTATGAAAACAATACACCATTCTTCATTTATTGGCATCATTCCATAATCATAGCAATAGTAATAAATTGACCCTTTTTTATTTTTGTGGACAGAAGTGGTGTAATTGAAAAAATAGCCGTTTTGTAATAGTTTTTCTCTTTTGACCTTCATGATTGGGCAACCCTCTGGTAATAACTCTTTTAATATTTTTCTATTCTTCAACAATGCATTATTTGTATTTCTGATAATGCTTGTTTGTGTTGATTTGCTTTGATTATTATATCCGTTTCTGCAATAATCATTACAAAATTTTTTATCCGACCTTCCTTTAATCGGTTTGTGACACAGTTCACATATTTTAATTATTGTAGAAATTTGACTCATTTTTTTAGTGGAAAAATAATACTATCTCCAATTACGATTACCGTTTTTAAACGCTTCCATACGTGTATTTTCAACAATAAACGTTTGTTTTTTTCTTTGAATAGAATAAAGATGGAGTTTTGTTTTGTCATAAACGGCGCCCTGATATTGACAAACATTTTATAACAATTAAAAAATCAAATTATGTACTCTTTAAGAAACAAGGTTCAACTTATTGGTAATCTTGGAAAGGCTCCCGAAATTAAAAACATCGATTCTAGAAAAAAACTAGCAAAATTTTCGGTTGCTACCAACGAAGTATACACCAACATTAAAGGCGAAAAAGTAAAAGAAACGCAGTGGCACAGCTTAGTTGCCTGGGGGAAGCTGGCTGATATTGCTGAAAAATATCTAGATAAAGGATCGGAGGTGGTTATTGAAGGCAAGATTATCACAAAGGATTACTTGGATAAAGATGGGAATAAAAAGTATACCACCGAAATTCAGGTAAATGAAATGTTGATGATGGGTTCTAAAAACTCAGATTAAATTTTGGTTAGGGGTGATCATCTTAATAAAATGGTCACCTCTTTTAAAATCTGTATCCTACTGATAAGGCGAAAGACCTTAATCCTAGCCACGGTCCAGTAGTTTTTATTTCTGCTGTAGTAGAAGATGTTACTTTTGAGGATGTTCTAAATGGCCCGATTTCTTTAAACTCATCAAGTGTGTTTTGTAGATTTTGGATTTGAGCTGGGTCGTTCATTCCGGTTATATTGCTAGCTTTCAGCAATCCGTTGCTTTTCCCATAATGCCCTCCCAATATCCAAAAATCTAAAACCAATTTTTTAAAAATACAATGTTGCACACCCATTAATAAGCCAGCACTTGTTGCATTTATTTTTCCATTAAATATAATTGAGGAGCCAGATTGATCGTTCGGATTTTTTATTGGCATATTGAAATCAAATGACGAGTATCTTAAATAAGGGGCTATATAAAATCCTGTCATTTTTTTTACTCCAACATAAATACGTCCTTCTGCTGTTAAGGCTGTGTTTCCCATTTGAAAGTCATTAATTCTAAAATCCTGATTATCTACAAGTTTTTCAATTTGTGTTTTGAGTGCAATTTTTGATTTTGGCATATGCCTTACTCCAATTGAAATAGATAGCGGCCTGGCGATGGATCTTTCATAAGTAATATTATAATTTTTAATAGCGTCTCCCATTAAATTTGTCTTTATAATATTTTTCTGAGCTTGAGAACAGATAGGTATTAATAATAATAAAAATAATTTTTTCATTTTAAATACGTTTTATATATATTTTTTTGTTTTAATGGGTATAATAAAAATAGTTTAATTTCGTTTAAAAAATAAAATTTCTGTGCGAGCTATTATTGCTTTATTATTAATTATACTTATTTATCAACCCTTAATAATTAAGGCTCAAGAAATGGAGTCTAAATGGAGAATTGAATTTATGGCCGGTACCTCTTCATATAATGGAGATCTGGTTGAAGGCTTGTTTCCATTAAAACGGTTAGGGCCTTGCGGTGGTATTAATATAAAGAGAGAGTTGTTTAATAAGGTTTGGATAAGGGCAGGATTAAGCTACGGTCGAATTTACGGTGATGATAAAAAAAATAAAGACCCCGAATTGGTTGCTAGGTCTTTAAATTTTAAAAGCCATCTTATTGAATTTTCAACTGCTATAGAATATAATTTTCTTAATATGAATAGCGACTATGGCGACTATTACGAATATTCTCCTTATTTTTTTGCAGGCATAGGTTTGTTTCATTTTAATCCTTACACCTTTGATAAAGATGGAAACAAAATATATTTAAAGCCATTGAGAACTGAAGGTCAAGGCCTCGCTCAGTTTCCTGATAGAAAAGAGTATTCCTTATATCAACTTTGTTTTCCTATTGGAATTGGATTTAAGTGGAATCTCAACAAATCCATTCAATTGGCATATGAGTGTGGGTATCGTTTTACAACCACCGATTATCTTGATGATGTTAGCTCTACTTATATTTCTCTAGATGAACTTACTGCTTTAGTTGGACCAAATTCTGCAGAATTTTCTTATCGGGAACAAGGTACACCTTTTGCTAAAAGACTTGGAGATAGAAGAGGGTTTTCAAAACCAAATGATGTTTATTTCTATAATGTTATGAAACTTACGGTTGGGATAGGTCGTGGATATTATGTAATTGAGAATTAACAATCTGTCTTGCTGTATGTCGATTTATATTTTCTATCTACCCATAAATAGCATTAAAATCTGAATATCGCTTGGGTTTACACCCGAAATTCTTGATGCCTGACCGAGTGTCTTTGGTCTAATTTTTTCAAATTTTTGTCTTGCTTCGTTGCTTAGTGAAACAAGTTTTGTGTAGTTAAAATTATCCGGTATCATTAGGTTTTCAAGCTGGCTCATTTTTTCTACCAGCTCTTTTTCTTTTTCAATATACGTTGCGTATTTCAATTGTATTTCTGCTTGTTCAATTGTTTGATCGTCGAAACCATTCAATAGATCTTGTAGAAAACTACACGATTGAATCATTGCTTTAAGGCTAACTCCGGGCCTTAATAGTATTTGAGATGCTTTTTGTTTAGTTGATAACGGAGATGAGTATACGCTAATTAGGTATTCGTTTATTTGCTCTGTCTCTAAATGGTTGGTGTTAAGAAGTTCAATTATTTTGATGACGTCGCTCTTTTTCTTTTTTACTTTTTGCATTCTTTCTTCACTTGCTAAACCAATTTTGTAACCAATCTCGGTCAAACGGATATCTGCATTGTCTTGTCTTAAAAGTGTTCTAAACTCTGCCCTACTTGTAAACATTCTGTAAGGTTCGTCTGTGCCTTTATTAATCAGGTCGTCAATTAAAACGCCGATATAAGCTTCGCTCCTTTTTAAAACTATGGGCTCTACATTCTTTACTGATTGATGTGCGTTTATACCGGCTATTAATCCCTGACATGCCGCTTCTTCATAACCAGTTGTTCCGTTTATTTGGCCAGCAAAAAATAGGTTTTTAATTAGTTTAGTTTCAAGGCTGAATTTTAATTGTGTTGGAGGAAAAAAATCATACTCAATAGCATAACCTGGCCTGAAAAATTTACAATTCTCAAAGCCCGGAACCATTCTAAGTGCTTGATACTGAATGTCTTCTGATAGAGAAGTTGAAAAGCCGTTAACATAAATTTCTACTGTATTCCAGCCTTCAGGCTCTACAAATAATTGATGTCTGTCTCTTTCAGCAAATCGATTTATTTTATCTTCAATACTAGGACAATACCTTGGCCCCGTTCCTTGTATTCTTCCTTTAAACATTGGGCTTGATTCGAATCCGGATTTTAAAATTTCGTGTACTTCGTTGCTAGTATAGGTTATCCAACAGCTTCTTTGATTTTCTGGCTTTAAAAAGGGTTTACTTAGGTAACTAAAACCAACTATATCATCATCTCCCTTTTGTTCTTCCATTTTCGAGTAATCTAAACTTCTTCCATCAATCCTTGGAGGGGTACCAGTTTTAAGTCTATCGCTTTGGAAACCAAGTGAAACCAATTGCTCTGTTATTCCTGTTGCAGCCTTTTCTGCCACCCTTCCGCCTCCGAAATTCTTTTCACCAATATGAATTACGCCGTTTAAGAAGGTTCCGTTAGTTAAAACTACCGATTTTGACCTTATTTCATGTCCCATCCCTGTTTTTACACCTATAACGGTATTGTTTTCTATCAATAAACCGGCTACCATATCTTGATAAAAATCCAGATTAGGCGTGTTTTCTAACATTTCCCTCCAGGTGCTAGCAAACAACATTCTATCGCTTTGTGCCCTTGGGCTCCACATCGCAGGGCCCTTTGATCTGTTTAGCATCCTAAACTGTATCATGCTCTTATCTGTGACAATTCCACTATAACCTCCAAGCGCATCTATCTCCTTCACAATTTGTCCTTTTGCAATACCTCCCATTGCTGGATTACAGCTCATTTGGGCGATTGTTTGCATATTCATAGTTACAAGGAGCGTTTTACTCCCCATATTTGCTGCTGCTGCTGCTGCTTCACAACCCGCATGCCCAGCACCAACCACAATAACATCATAATTTGTCAACATAGTTACAAAGATACACGCGTTAAATTATTTTAAAAGTCAAACCGCATATTTGTTCCACGTGGAACGTGTATAAAAAATATTAAAAAATTGGGTGTTCCACGTGGAACACTAGGATTGGTTTCTGAAGTATTTCTTTAAATATTGATTTTCTTTTTGGGTCATCTTGGTTTTTTGGTCGGAAGTTTTGTCGTTATAACCACAAAGGTGTAGAATGCCATGAAAGATTACCCTATGCAGCTCTGTTATTACGCTTGTGTTATATGTATTAGCGTTTTCTTTTACTCTGTCTATACTTATGTAAATTTCACCAATCATCAAGTCGTTTTCTGTGGCGCTTAGATTGAATGTAATTATATCTGTATAATAATTATGATTCAAGAACCTTTTATTAATGTCTAATAGTTCTTCATCTGAACAGAAAATATAGTTTAGCTCGCTAAAGTCCTGCTTTTCTGATTTTGCCAGAAGGGTTAAAAAGCTTTTAAGTGCTTTTCTATTCTTTAATGGGGTTCTTATTGCATCATTAAAACCTATTTTCATAAATTTTAAATGGGATTATAATTTTTAGTTTTATTGGTTTCTATTTTCGAAATTAGTTAGATTATTCTATCGATTACCTTTGCAAAAATCTATTTTTTAAAATGTTTAAAAAGCTTTCGGAATTAAAACAAGGAGACTCTGGAATAATAAGATCATTTGAAAACGAAGAGCTGTCAATTAAATTATTAGAAATGGGTTGTATTCCTGGTGAAAGAATTATAATTGAGCAAATTGCACCTTTAAAGGATCCTATTTCTGTTTTGGTAGGCGGATATAAACTAAGCCTTAGAATTAACGAGGCAGAAAACATTACTGTAGAACAATATATATAATACTTTTTAATTTTATATTTAAACATTTTACTATGTTGGTGGGTTTATATTTTGGTTCTTTTAATCCTATACATAATGGCCATCTCATCATTGCGAACCACATGAAAGAGAACGAGGGTTTAGATGCCGTGTGGTTTATTGTATCTCCACAAAATCCGTTCAAACAAGAAAGCACATTACTTAATGTAAATCACAGAATTCATTTAATACAAATTGCTTTAGATGGAGAAACTGGTTTAGCAGTTAGTAATATTGAAGTCAAATTACCTAAACCTTCATATACAATTAATACTTTGGTTTATTTAAGAGAGAGGTTTCCAAAAAATGAATTTAGGATTATAATTGGAAGTGATGGATTTCAAAATATTGATAAATGGAAAAATTCAAAAGAAATCATTTCTAATTATTCTTTTTTAATTTACGTAAGACCCGGGTTTGAGAAAATCATACACCCTAATGCTAATTATAAAATCGTTGACGCCCCCTTTTTAAATATTTCTTCTACTCATATACGTTATATGATTAAAAATAAGAAATCGATAAGATTTCTCGTACCAGATGCAATTAAAGATGAGATTGAAAAGAATGGTTACTATTCTTCTGCATTAGAAAACCCAACCCAACAATAAACAAATTAATACTATAAAGGGGCTATGTATTTTTGTTTGTTTTTGTATAAAAAACGTGCCAAATATTACGGCAATATTTATTGTAGCTATTTTAATATCATTTGGAAAGCTATCTTTTAGTAAATAAAATGATGTAGCAATTAATAATCCAACTATTACCGATTTTATTCCTTCTAATGCTCTAAATACTATTACATAATTTTTTATGTTTTGATATATTGGAAATAGAAAAAACAAAATAAATATACTCGGTAAAAACAGTGCAATAGCACCTGTTATTGCACCAATGATTTGTTTGGATTGGCCTTCATTTTTAAAAGTTAAAGATCCTACATAAGCTGCAATTGAAAATACGGGACCGGGAATAACACGAACTATTCCATAACCATTTATTAATTCATCCTTATCAATTACAATTGTGTTGTTGGTGTTTTCTTTACTTGATGGCCTTTCTATGTATTGATCTAACATCATAGGCAGCAACACATCTCCGCCACCAAAAACAATACTACCAAATCTATAAAAGTTCTCAAAAAGATTATACGCTTTTCTGTTTTCCCAATTTTGCTTTCTTGCGGTTTCACTTAAAAACCCAGCTATAAGAAATATAAATAAAAAGATTATAAGATTATGCCATTTTGCTTTTTTTGGTTTTGTAACTTCTCTATCTGGAATTCTCTTATTGCTGATGTTTGTTATTAAACCTGCAGATAAAATTAATAAAGGAAAAATCCAGGGAGATTTGAAAAGAAAAATTGTGATAACAGCAGAGAGGAGCATTATTAATTTAGTAATTATATTCGTTATTGAACTTAAATACATATTATAAATCGTGTAAAACAAAAATCCTATTGCCATAGGTTGAATGAATTGAAATATCGATTTATTTATGGTATGATTAAAATTATCTGATATGAGCAAGGAAAAAAAAGTCATTAAAATACATGCGGGGGTAATCCAGATCAAAATGGTTATAAAGGATAAAACTAATCCGCCTTTTTTGTAACCAATTAAGGCAATGGTTTGTGTACTTGAGGCGCCTGGTAATAACTGACAGAAGGAAAAATATTCAAAAAGCTCTTCTTCGGTTAAATATTTTTTTTGAACTACAAATTTCTTATGTAACATTCCAATATGTCCTTGTGGACCACCAAATGCGCTTATTGTATAAACAAATACATCGAGTAAAAAATTGATATGCTTTTTTATAGACAAACTGATTTATTGTATGCTATCTTTAAAATTTAATACGATTTTCAAATATGAAAAATTACAAAACTTATTTTATTCTTCGAAAAACTTTTTTATTTCTCTTGATTAATATTATTACAATGACCAGTTTTGGTCAAAATGAAAATTTTAATTTTAGTCATGATATTTTAATAAAACCAGACTATAGTGATTTATATTATTGGGCTTCGCATCCCTATAAAAAAGATAATGCAGACAGTATTCCTTTAGATTTAATTAAACAAACTAAGATTGATAGTACCGTTGATGTATTTTTTATTCATCCTACAACATATACAACCGAAAATTTTTACAATTATAACGCTGCTATAAATGATAGTATTTTGAATAAGATAACAGATGAATCAACTATCCTTTTTCAGGCAAGTGTATTTAATGAAAGTTGTAGAATATTTTCTCCAAGATACAGACAAGCCCATATTAAATGCTTTTATATGGATAATAAAAAAAGTGATGAATTTTTTGATACTGCTTATAGTGATGTAAAAAATGCATTTGAATTGTACTTAAAAAATTTCAATCATAATAGACCTATTATTATTGCATCACATAGTCAAGGAACAAAACATGCTGGTAGATTATTAAAAGAGTTTTTTGAAGATAAACCATTATACAAAAATTTAGTTTGTGCATATATTATTGGAATGCCAGTTCCTGAAAATTATTTTAGAAATATACCCCCATGTAAAGACTCAACAGAAACAGGTTGCTTTGTTGCTTGGAGAACTTTTAAAAAAGGATATTATCCTGAATTTGTGAAAAAAGAAAGCTTTAATTCTGTAGTTATAAATCCTTTATCGTGGACTTTGGATCAAAAATACATTTCCAAAAAATTCAATAAAGGAGGAGTATTAAGAAATTTTAATAAAGTGAAGAAAAAGGTGGTAAGTGCTCAAATAAAAGGAAATATATTATGGACTTGTAAGCCTGATATTTTTGGTAAATTTTTTATTTTAAAAAGGAATTATCATATTGGAGATATTAATTTGTTTTATGTAAATATCAGAGAGAATGTAAAGCAAAGAATAAATCATTTTTAAAAAGTGATCTTATAAATTATAATATCTACTTATTTCAAGCATTCTATCTATTGGTTTTTTTGCAGCAATTCTTAAATCTTCATCCATAATAATTTCTGGTAATTCATACTTCATCGAAATATATAACTTTTCTAAAGTGTTTAATTTCATATATGGACAATTATTACAAGCACAGGAATTATTTGGGGGTGCTGGTATAAAAGTTTTATCTGGACAAGCTTTTTGCATCTGATGTATTATTCCTGCCTCTGTTGCCACAATAAATTCTTTTGAAGTATCCTGTTGGGAAAACTTTAAAAGTCCTGTAGTGCTCCCTATATAGTCTGCTAGAGCTAATATATGTTCTTCGCATTCCGGATGTGCTATAAATTTTGCTTTTGGATGCCTTATTTTAAGTTTTGTTATTTTTTCTAAACTGAAAATTTCATGAACCATACATGAACCATTCCATAATTTCATATTGCGGCCAGTAATTTTATTTAGATATGCTCCAAGGTTCTTATCTGGTGCAAAAATTATAGGTTCATCTACAGGTAAACTATCGATAATGGCTTTAGCATTAGAACTTGTGCAAATAATATCACTTAAAGCTTTCATTTCGGTACTACAGTTGATATAAGTAACTACTGTGTGATCCTTGTATTTATTTTTAAACTGTTTGAATAATTCAGCAGGAGCAGAATCACTTAAAGAACATCCGGCTTTTAAATCTGGAAGGATTACTTTTTTTTGTGGATTTAAAATTTTAGCTGTCTCAGCCATAAAATGCACTCCAGTAAAAATAATCATATCAGCCTTTGTTTTTTCTGCCTGTTGTGCTAATCCTAAACTATCTCCTATATAATCAGCTATATCTTGTATATCTTCTTCCTGATAATAATGTGCTAGAATTATTGCATTTTTTTCTTTTTTTAAAATTTCGATCTCTTTAAATAAATCTAACGCTGGATTAACTTCAATATCTAAAAATCCTTTTTTATTAATTTCAGAAATTTGTGTGTTAATATCTACCATAATATGTATTAATACTATTTATTTATTTAAAAGCTTATTATTATTAGGGGTGTTAATAAGTGTAAAAATTGTTTTTTATAACTATTGTTTTTTATAACTAATCTATTAATTAACATTTATAAACACGTAATTAACATTTATTATCAACCTAAAATTTAAGGATACTTTCATTATTAATAATGGATTTATTATCTATTTTTTATTTTTTATCAACCCCTTGTTTATAAAAAAAGATGTTGAAAAAAAAGGAGCTGTTTATTTTTTAAACGCTGTTAATTAGGAAAGAATAATTTGTAAGTAAATTCCAAATATTATTTTATATAATCATGTTTAGAATATTTTTTCACATTTTACTTTTCAAATTTTTTATAAAAAATGCAATTATCCACAAATTTCTATTTTATTAACAACAGTAATGTTTAAACATAATTTTTAGCTCAAAAATACATTTCTTCAAACAACTATTTGTTTTTAAATAGGTTATCCACAGTTTGTGAATAGCGTTTTTTGTACTATTTTTGCTATCCCTTAAAATTAATATTAATTATTATGCAAATTATTCAAAGTATTCGTGAAAAAGGTGCTGCAATCGTTATTGTTGTAATTGCCCTTAGTTTAATTGGTTTTATTCTAATGGATGCTAAGCAAGGTAGTAATACACTTTTTGGTTCAGGATCAAATTCTGTAGGAGAGGTAAACGGAGAGGAAATAGAATTAGCGGCATTTAATAAGAAAGTTAAGGATGCAGAAGATATGCAAGAGCAAAGATCAGGACAAAGACCATCTGGTGCTCAGACTTATCAAACACGTGAGCAAATGTGGAATCAAATTGTTGCAGAAAAAATATTTTTCTCTGAAATAACAAAAATAGGGATTGAATTTACTCCTAAAGAATTGTCATACATTCTTTTAAGTAACGACCAAACCAATCCTTTTTTACAAGAACAATCGTTAAAGGATTCTTTAACTGGCGGTTTAGATATTAAAAAAGCGCAAACCGCAATTACAAACATAAAAAAATTAAAAGGAGAACAAAGAGACGGCGTTAACGCACAAATTGTAGACCCTTTGAAATTAAGCACATCTGTTGCAAAATATTCAGGCCTTTTAAATGCAAGCGCTTACTATCCATCATGGATGATGAAAAAAGATAATCAGGAAAATATCGCATTTTCAAATATTTCATTTGTAACCGTGCCTTATTCAGATATTTCTGATAGCTCAGTAAAAGTAACTGATGAAGATGTAAATGACTATGTTTCAAAACATAAAGAACAGTTTAAACAAGAAGAACAAGGAAGAAATATTTCTTATGTTGCTTTTAGTCAGCTTCCTTCTTCTGAAGATAGTTTTGTGGTGAAAAATGTATTAACAGAATTAAAGCCTCAATTTGAATCAGACACTAATGCAAAATCATTTGTGGCCAGAAATACTTCTTCGATAGAATTCAAAGATGATTATTCAACCAAATCAAAATTAACTCCTGCGTTTGCCGATACTCTTGCAAAAATGTCGAACGGTTCTGTTTTTGGACCGTATGTTGATAAGGGAAGTTTTATTTTAGCAAAAATGTTGGGATCAAAAGAATTACCAGACAGTGTAAAAGCAAGACATATTTTAATTGGTGTTAATGATCCTAGAACAGGTAAACAATTGATGTCGGATACCGCAGCTAAAAATCTAGCAGACAGCATCTATAACGCTATCAAAACTGGAGCAGACTTTAATATGATGGCATTAAAATATTCAACAGACGAAGGAAGTAAAATAAAGGGCGGAGATTTAGGAACCTTTGGATATGGAACAATGGTTCCCGAGTTCAACGATTTTTGTTTTACAAAAACTGCCGGATCAAAAGGTGTTGTAAAAACAGATTTCGGATATCATATTATAGATATCACCAGCCAAAAAGATTTTAAAACAGCATATAAAATTGCTTATGTAGGAAAAGAAATTTTAGCATCCGAGGCAACAATAAATAAATCAAGTTTAGAGGCAACAAAAGCGTCTGCTGAAAAATCAAAAGCAGATCTTGAAAAAATGATTTCTAAGAATGGCCTTAGTATGACCACCGTACCTAATTTGATTAAAGAAAATGATTATCAAATTGGAGCTTTGCAAGATGCAAGAAGTTTAGTTCGTTGGGCTTATGAAGCAAAAAAAGGGAATATTAGCGAACCTTTCAGCATTGGAGATCAATTTATCGTTGCTGTGTTAGATAAGGTTGTTGAAAAAGGTTTACAAGATGCTGCAACGGCTAGACCAGGCTGCGAAGTAATAATCAGGAACAATAAAAAAGCCGAAATCATCAAAAAGAAATTAGGTTCAAATCCAACATTAGAATCAGCAGCCTCTGCATATTCAAAATCAATCCAAAACGCAGGAGCGGATTCAACACTTACTATCAATTCGCAAATAATTCCTAATGTTGGTGTGGAGCCTAAAATTCTCGGAGCAGCATTTAATAAGAACTATCAAAGCAAACCTTCGCCTGCAATTCAGGGAACAACAGGGGTGTTTGTAATTAAGGTGAACGCTATACAAAATAAACCTGCTCCAGCACCAGAAGTGATTGCTCAACAAACTACTGAAAAAACAGCAAGAATTCGTAGTCAAACTAATAGCTGGTATGAGGGTTTAAAAAAACAAGCAGATATAGTAGATAATAGAAGTAAACATTTTTAATCTTTTGCTTTTCGTAAAACATTTCACAACCGGCCTTTTATCAGGCCGGTTTTTTAATTTAATTTTGAAACATGTCTGAAGTATTTATAAATAAAGTAGCCGAAAGTGGAATAATCACGATTAATCTGGAGGATTATTTACCTAAAGAAGAAATAGTTGTTTTTGATATCAAAGATTATTTATTCATGGGATTGATTTTAAAAGAAAAAGAATTCAGACAATCTTTGAAAGAATTAGACTTATCGATTTATAAAGATAAAATAGTTGCCATTACCTGTTCGGCAGATGCCATCATCCCTATGTGGGCATACATGTTAATTTCAACAACACTTTCTCAGGAATCTCAAATCGTTTTGATGGGATCAGATACAGAAGTAAAAAACAAACTTTTAATCAGGGCTATTCATCATTTAAATACAGAAGAGTTTAAAGATAAAAGAGTGGTGATAAAGGGATGCGGAGAAAACCCTATTCCCGAAGAAGCTTATCTGGAGATCACCAACCTGCTTTTGCCTGTTGCAAAAAGCATCATGTATGGAGAGCCCTGCAGCACAGTACCCGTGTATAAAAATAAAGGATAATTAAAACCATTTCTTCTTTTTTCCCTTCATTGTTTTTTTAAATTAGCACTTCTGAGATATAAAAAACCGCAGTTTAATCTGCGGTGAATGTTTTTAAAATGATGCACTTTTGGGATATCTTGGAAAAGGAATAACGTCTCTGATATTTCCCATACCGGTAACAAACTGTACAATTCTTTCAAAACCTAAACCAAAACCAGCATGAGGACAAGCGCCAAACCTTCTGGTATCGAGATACCAATCTAACTCTTCGGTAGGGATGTGCATTTCGTTCATTCTTTGGGTTAATTTTTCCAATCGTTCTTCTCTTTGTGAGCCACCAACAATTTCGCCGATTCCAGGAGCTAAAATGTCCATTGCGGCAACCGTTTTTCCATCATCGTTTTGACGCATGTAAAATGCTTTTATCTCTTTAGGATAATTAGTGAGTATCACAGGCTTTTTGAAATGTTTTTCTACGAGGTAACGTTCGTGCTCGCTTTGCAAATCAATTCCCCATTTATCAACAATATATTGAAACTTCTTTTTCTTGTTGTGGCTGCAATCTTTTAAAATATCAATTGCTTCTGTGTAAGTGATTCTCTCGAAACTATTATTCACCACAAATTCAAGCTTTTGCATTAAGTTCATTTCGCTTCTTTCGTTTTGTGGTTTTTGTTTTTCTTCTTCATCAAGTCGCTGTGTTAAGAATTCCAAATCTTCCTTGTTATTCTCCATGGCGTATTTGATAATATACTTGATAAAATCTTCGGCAAGATTCATGTTATCTTCTAAATCAGAAAAAGCCATTTCGGGTTCAATCATCCAAAACTCTGCAAGGTGCCTTGTTGTGTTGCTGTTTTCGGCTCTGAAAGTTGGACCGAAAGTGTAGATATCACTAAAGGCCATTGCGGCAAGTTCGCCTTCCAGCTGACCACTAACGGTGAGGTTTGTACTACGACCAAAAAAGTCTTCTTTAAAATTAATAGAACCATCCTCATTTTTAGGAGCTGTGCCATCTAAAGGAAGCGTTGTTACTTTAAACATTTCTCCTGCGCCCTCTGCATCGCTTGCTGTGATAACAGGGGTGTGTAAATAGACAAACCCTTTTTTATTAAAAAATTCATGAATAGCAAACGCCAGAGAATGTCTCACCCTGAAGATGGCGCCAAACGTGTTTGTTCTGAAACGAAGGTGTGCAATTTCTCTTAAGAATTCAAGACTGTGTTTTTTAGGTTGAAGCGGAAATTTTTCGGCATCGCTATCACCAAGAATTTCTATTTCGTTTGCGGTAAGCTCTACTTTTTGTCCTTTTCCCAAAGAGGCAATAATCTCACCAGTAGCTTTTATACAAGCTCCAGTTGTAATTCTTTTAAGTGTTGATTCGTCTAGAGATCCAAGAGCAACCACCACTTGTAAATTATTGTTTGTGCTGCCATCGTTTAACGCAATGAATTGAGTATTTCTAAAAGTTCTTACCCAACCCATTACCGTTGTTTGATAGTTTACATTATCTGAAAGAAGTATTTCTTTAATTCTTGTACGCTTGTTAAACATAAGTTTTTGTTTTGCTGTGCAAAGATAAAAATTGAAAAGTTGATTATTGATTTAATTCGACCTTTGGTTTGTATTTTTTTTCTTGTTCGGATTAAAAAATCTCTTTTGATTGTTATTCCTATTTCCGTTGTTTCTATTCTTTGTTGTCTCAGTTCTTTGCCCGCTATTATTTACAGGAATAGATAAATCCATGTGGTAAGGGTGTGATTTATTTACGTCAATACTTTTGCCAATTAGCTTTTGTATATCTTTTAAATAAGGAAGCTCTTCATGTTCACAAAAAGAAAAAGCAATACCATTAAGTCCGGCCCTTCCGGTTCTTCCTATTCGATGAACATAGGTTTCGGGTACATTGGGCAATTCATAATTAATAACATGAGACAGTTCATCCACATCGATGCCTCTTGCAGCAATATCTGTAGCAACCAGTACCCGAGTTGTTCTTTCCTTAAAATTATTTAGGGCTCTTTGTCTTGCGTTTTGTGATTTATTTCCATGAATGGCTTCGGCCTTGATATTTAATCTTACAAGATCTTTTACAACCTTATCGGCTCCGTGTTTCGTTCTGGTAAAAACTAAAACACTTTTAATGTTTTGATCTTCGAGCATGAATGAAAGCAGATTTTTTTTATTTGCCTTATCCACGAAAAACAAAGATTGGTTTATCGTGTCTGCCGTAGACGAAACAGGCGTTACTTCAACTTTTTTAGGGTTGGTAAGAATAGCGTTTGCTAGCGATTGTATTTCTGAAGGCATTGTTGCCGAAAAGAAAAGGGTTTGTCTTTTTTGCGGCAATTTTGTAATTACTCGTTTTACGTCATGAACAAATCCCATGTCTAACATGCGATCGGCTTCATCAAGCACAAAAATCTCAACATCTTTGAGATTGATGTAACCCTGACTCATCAGGTCAAGAAGTCTGCCCGGTGTTGCTACCAAAATATCCGCACCTCTTTCGAGTGCCAGTGTTTGAGGCTGCTGACTTACTCCTCCAAAAACAACAATCGTTTTAAGACGTAATTCTCTGCCGTAGGCTTTAAAGCTGTCTTCAATTTGGATAGCGAGCTCACGGGTTGGGGTGAGTATGAGAGCGCGAATGTTTTTTTGCCCGGGCTTTTGAGCATAAGGCTTGCTTAAAAGTTGAAGCATTGGAATTGCAAAGGCAGCGGTTTTACCAGTGCCAGTTTGTGCACAACCCAAAAGGTCGCTTCCGGAAAGAATCAAAGGGATTGCTTGTTCTTGAATGGGTGTAGGGTTGGTGTACCCCTCTTCTTTAAGCGCTTGTAAAATAGGCGCAATAATTTCCAGGTCTGTAAATAACAAAATAGATTAATTAAAAAATGAGTGCGGAAATGAAGATTAGCTTCATCATCAAAAGAGGTTGTTCTGAAATTGTTTGGTGCGTTCACCAACAAAGAGAAAAGAAACCGGCTTTGTGCCGCTGAATGATGTAAAGGTAAGCGAAATAATTGGGTTGGGTGATGAAGAGATTATTACGGAGAGGAATCCTTTGACATATTTTGTCTATAAGTAGGAAAAAATTGCGTCTCAACAAACTAGCGACAAGTTTTTTAAACCAATCTGGCATATACGCCGTTGAAAATATTTTCGCAATCAGGATTTTATCAACCACAATTAGTCGGCACGAACCAAAACTTTACTAATTTCGTTCACTCATTCAATAAAAATCAAGTCTATGGAAAAAAGTGAAAACAAGTGTCCTTTTACTGGTGCAACAGTAAAACAAAGTGCAGGCTTTGGAACAAGAAATCATGATTGGTGGCCCAATCAACTTAAGCTAAACATACTTCGTCAAAACTCAAATCTATCGAACCCGATGGAGGAGAATTTTAATTATGCAGAAGAGTTTAAAAGTCTTGATCTGGCTGCTTTGAAGAAAGATATCGTTGATGTTATGACTACTTCTCAAGATTGGTGGCCTGCTGATTATGGTCACTATGGACCTTTCTTTATCAGGTTGGCTTGGCATAGTGCAGGAACCTATCGTATTGCAGATGGTCGTGGTGGTGCTGGTTCGGGAACACAAAGGTTTGCTCCACTCAACAGCTGGCCAGACAACACCAATCTAGATAAAGCCCGTCTTTTGCTTTGGCCAATTAAACAGAAATATGGAAAAAAAATCTCTTGGGCAGATTTAATGATACTTGCTGGAAATTGTGCGCTTGAATCAATGGGTTTTAAAACATTTGGTTTTGGCGGAGGTCGTGCTGATGTTTGGGAGCCAGAAGAAGATATTTACTGGGGATCTGAGGGAAAATGGCTTGATGATAAACGCTACAGCGGAGATCGCGAGCTTGAAAATCCTTTAGCAGCAGTTCAAATGGGTTTGATTTATGTTAATCCGGAAGGACCAAACGGAAATCCTGATCCTATAGCATCCGCAAGAGATATTCGTGAAACGTTTGGTAGAATGGCAATGAATGACGAGGAAACGGTTGCACTAATTGCAGGTGGTCATACTTTTGGAAAAACACACGGCGCTGCAGACCCAAGCAAATATGTAGGACCAGAACCTGCCGGTGCATCAATTGAAGAACAGGGTCTTGGCTGGAAAAATACTTTTGGTTCAGGAAATGGAGGAGATACTATTACAAGTGGATTAGAGGGGGCTTGGACAACAACACCAACAAAATGGAGTAACAACTATTTTGAAAACTTATTTGGCTATGAGTGGGAACTAACAAAAAGCCCTGCAGGCGCACAACAATGGACACCAAAAGGTGGAGCCGGTGCGGGTTTGGTGCCTGATGCACACGATTCATCCAAAAGCCACGCTCCGTTTATGTTAACAACAGACTTGGCATTAAGAATGGATCCTGCATATGAAAAAATATCAAAAAGATTTTATGAAAACCCGGAGCAATTTGCAGATGCTTTTGCACGTGCCTGGTTCAAACTAACACATCGCGATATGGGGCCCATTGCTTGTTATCTAGGACCAGAAGTACCGCAAGAAGAATTAATATGGCAAGATCCAATACATCAACCTGCTCATAAAATCATTGAAGAAAAAGAGATTTTAATATTAAAAGACAAGTTGCGCGCTTCAGGATTATCTGTATCAGAAATGGTATCAACTGCATGGGCGTCGGCATCTACATTCAGAGGTTCGGATAAGAGAGGAGGTGCAAACGGGGCAAGAATCGGTTTAGCTCCACAAAAATATTGGGAAGCCAACAACCCAATACAGCTTGCAAAGGTTTTGGATGTATATCATGCAATACAAAAAGAGTTTAACGACAATCAATCAGATGGTAAAAAGGTTTCGATGGCCGATTTGATCGTATTGGGAGGTTCTGTAGGAATTGAAATGGCTGCAAAGAAAGCAGGACATGACATAATTGTACCTTTTACTCCAGGACGTTCAGACGCAAGTCAAGCTCAAACAGATGTAGACTCTTTTGCGGTGTTAGAGCCTATTGCAGATGGATTCAGAAACTATATGAAAAAACAATATACTGCATCTGCTGAAGAGTTGTTGGTAGATAAAGCTCAGTTATTAACGTTATCCGCTCCAGAAATGACCGTGTTAGTTGGAGGATTAAGAGTGTTGAATACTAATTTTGATCATTCTGAATATGGTGTATTCACGAACAGAAAAGAAGCGCTAACTAATGATTTTTTTGTGAATCTATTGGATTTCGGAACAACCTGGAAGCCCTTATCTGATAAAAATGGTGTTTACGAAGGCTGTGATAGAAAAACAGGTACCAAAAAATGGATGGGTACCAGAGTAGACTTAGTTTTTGGTTCCAATTCGGAACTTAGGGCAATAGCTGAAGTTTACGCTTGCGAAGATGCTCAAGCAAAATTTGTACAGAATTTTACAAGCGCTTGGGTAAAAGTTATGAACCTTGATCGATTCGATTTAAAGAAATAATCAATTTTATTACATAAAAAGGGAGGCACATTATTTGGCCTCCCTTTTTTATTATCCTTAAAAGAGACCCAGCCTTAAACAGAAAAATTCTTTTAATTTCCAAAAAACTACTTAATATTGCATCGGAAACGATTGAAGAACACATCCCAACAAACCAGATTCGTTTAATAACCTTTTTTCCTCCGGAAAAATTTTTCAAAAAAAATAATAATGACTGCTGCTTTTAAAAAGCATTTTCCCAACACCTTATGTATAATTTAACGCAACTGAATGACCTTCTGATTCCTGAGTTAAAGGACATAGCAGAAGAACTTAAAATAATAAACACGACAAAAAAATCCAGACAAGAATTAGTTTCAATGATTCTTGAAAAACAAGAACAAATGGCACCAGAAAAAAAATCAACAGAGGGCGAAAAACCCAAAAGAAAAAGAATTGTAAAAGGAGATTCGCCCGAACCCATTAAAGAAATTGCTCCTGCAAAACCAAAACCGGCGGCAGCAGAGAAAAAACCCGCTTCAAAAAAACCAAAGCCGGAACTTTTTGAAGAAGAAGAATTACAACCCATAACCAGCGAAGAAACAACCATTCCCCCGGCAATTGCGCAGATGCTTCAGCAAGAAGATGAGATGGTTTTAGAAAATCAGGAACCAGAGGTTGCCCCAACCCAAGTAAAGGAAAACAAACAATTTGTTCCGCAAAAAAAAGAACCCGTTTTTAATATAGAGTTTGATGGTGTAGTGCTTGGCGAAGGGGTTTTGGAAATGATGCCTGATGGCTATGGTTTTTTAAGAAGCAGCGATTATAATTACTTATCTAGTCCGGATGATATTTATGTATCTCCATCACAAATAAAATTATTTGGTTTAAAAACGGGTGATACCGTATATGGTTCAGTTCGCCCTCCGAAAGAGGGTGAAAAATATTTTGCATTATTAAAAGTGGAAACGATAAACGGAAAAAGTCCGGAAGAGGTTAGAGATCGCGTTCCCTTCGACTATTTAACACCGTTATTTCCATTCGAAAAACTAAACCTTACAACAAAGCCCGATAATTTTAGCACAAGAATCATGGATTTGTTTACGCCCATTGGAAAGGGTCAAAGAGGCTTGATTGTTGCGCAACCTAAGACAGGTAAAACAATGTTGTTAAAAGAATTGGCTAATGCCATTGCAGAAAACCATCCAGAGTGTTATTTAATGATTGTGTTAGTAGATGAGAGACCAGAAGAGGTAACAGATATGGAACGCAGTGTTAAAGCGGAGGTTATTGCTTCAACATTTGATGAACCGGCAGAAAAGCATGTAAAGGTTTCAACAATAGCTTTACAGAAAGCAAAGAGATTGGTTGAATGTGGACACGATGTAGTTATTCTATTGGATTCAATTACACGTTTAGCGAGAGCACACAACACGGTTGCTCCTTCAAGTGGAAAGGTTTTATCTGGAGGAGTTGAGGCTAACGCTATGCAAAAGCCAAAACAATTTTTTGGTGCTGCACGTAAAATAGAAAATGGCGGATCGTTAACCATTATAGCAACCGCACTTGTAGACACGGGTAGCAAAATGGATGAGGTGATTTTTGAAGAGTTCAAGGGAACAGGAAATATGGAATTACAATTAGAAAGAAAGTTGTCTAACAGAAGAATTTATCCTGCAATAGATATTGTTTCGTCTTCAACAAGAAGAGATGATTTGTTGTTAGATAAAGATACATTCCAGCGCATGTGGGTATTAAGAAAGCATATAGCAGATATGAATCCGGAAGAAGCCATAAACATGTTGCTTAAGAATATGAAAGGAACAAAAGATAACGCAGAGTTTTTAACCTCCATGAATGGATAAAATCAACGCAAAGATTATAAAAAGCCGCAACATTTGTTGTGGCTTTTTTAATTTATCAAGAATGTATGAGATGTGTGTAGGCGCACACAAATTAAATTTTTCGACCGGTTTAGTTTTTGAATAATCCATTAACCTGATTAAAATTGGAAAATTTATTATTTTAAAACGAAACATCAAACAAATCATCGAAAAAAATTGTTTATCGGTAAACATAAACATGGAAACGATAAAAAATAAAAACATTTTGGTTGTTGGAGCAACCGGAGGAATTGGTTCTGAATTGGTTAAACTACTCAAGTCTTCAGGCGCTAATCTTTTTATCACAGGTAGAAACGAAAACAAGTTGAATCAAATTGCTCTACAACATCAGATAGAAGAAAGCTGTTGTTATGCAGGAGATTTGACCCAAAAAGATAACATAATACAACTCAATCAAAAATATTTTAATCGATATACAACTATTGATTTTTTGATAAATGCATCAGGTATAGGAATTATAAAATCTTCAGAACAACTAACAGAAGAAGAGTTTTTGCAAACACTAATGCTCAATGTATATTCACCATTTATGATTATTAAATCTTTTTTACCTTCTATGAAAGAAACTAAAAAAGGATTGATTATTCATGTGCCGGGTGTTTTAGGGAAAGTTCCTATGTTGGGATCAGCTGCTTACAGTGCCAGCAAATATGGACTGGTGGGGATGTTGCAAAGTATCAGAGAAGAAATAAAACGAACAGAAATAAGAATAACCAATTTATTTATGGGGGGCGTTGATTCTCCGTTTTGGGATAACATAGATTTAAGAGTGCAAAAAGATAAGATGATTACTTCTGAAGAAGCCGCAAAGGCAATTTGGTTTTTATGTCAGCAACCTACAAGCGGCGTGATAAGCGAAATGGTATTGCAGCCCTTTAATCATCAGGCAATTTAATTAACTAGCCAGTCATTGCTTAATAAGACAATCCAAGTTTGGTTGGAACTTTTTTATCGTTCCATAATTTAAGAGCTTGTTTATCATTTGATTAGCATCGCTAAAATCAGACGCTGTAAAAAACTGAAACTCTTGCAATGTCACCCCTAAGGGGTTTGGCAAACAACTCCTTATTACTAGGTATAATGTTTGTTTCTTTTTTAAAAATGAGAAAAAAGATACCTCTAAGCGCCCCAATGCTATTATAATACAAAATAATAAGTTATTTTTACGCCCTTAATTAAAAACAAAACGCTGCCGGGTTGGAGTTCACAAATCAACTAACCCCTTAAACCCCGTCTTTGTTGAACATAAAAACAAAAAATTAATCTTCATGAAAAAAACGCTCTTGTTTGCTTTGTCGTTTGCACTAATCGGTGTGGCGATTTCTCAAGAAAAAAACTTTTGGACCTCTCGTTCAAAAACAGAAAAAATGAACGTCGACAAGTCTGTTGCAAGATTAACTTTCCCTAAAGAGTTTAGGTTATATGATTTAGACCTCAATGGTATAAAAAACGAGCTTTTTAAAGTTATAGATAACGCTAAAGCACACACAACGATAATTTCATTGCCAAATGTTGCCGGACAAATGGAACAATTCGAAGTTGTAGAGGCTTCGAATTTCGAACCCGCGTTACAAGCCAGATTTCCTGAAATCAGGGCTTTTTCAGGTAAAGGAATTACGGACAGATACGCAACATTGAAATTAAGTTTTTCTCCTCAAGGTATCCAAACGATGGTTTTCAGAACAGAAAAGCCAAACGAATTCATAGAACCATATTCTGCAGACCATAAAACATATGCTGTTTTTAATTCGTACAGACCAGGCAAATTACCTTGGACTTGTTCAACTGTAGAGCAAAACATGGTTGAAGGATTAAACTCAACCGTAAATAATAGCATAACAGCTAGATCTGGCGGAGATTTAAAAACAATGAGATTAGCTCAATCTTGTAATGCAGAGTATTCCAACTATTTTGGTGCAACCAGTTCTTCTCAGGTATCATTGGTATTAGCTGCTTTCAATGCAACTCTTACAAGATGTAATGGAGTATATGAAAAAGACCTAGCCCTACACTTGAACTTGATAGCAAATACTACATCGGTAATTTATTATAGTGCTTCAACAGATCCATACACAACAATGTCAAGCTGGAATTCGCAATTACAGTCTACATTAAATTCAGTGATTGGCGCGGCAAACTATGATATTGGACACATGTTTGGTTCGTCTGGCGGCGGCGGTAATGCCGGTTGTATTGGTTGTGTTTGTGTTGATGCATCTAAAGGAAGCGGAATTACTTCACCTGCAGATGGAATACCTCAGGGAGATAATTTTGATATTGATTATGTTGTTCATGAGATTGGACACCAACTTGGTGGAAACCACACCTTTTCTCATAGCAACGAAGGTACTGGTGTAAATAAAGAAGTTGGATCTGGAATTACTATCATGGGTTATGCAGGTATAACCAGTCAGGACGTTACCAACCATTCGATTCCCATTTATCATCAGGCAACTATAGCCCAAATTCAAACCAACTTATCATCAAAAACATGTCCTGTAACAACAAGTACATCCGCAAATAATGCAACACCCGTTGTTGCACCTGTTGCAAACTATACCATACCTTACAGCACACCTTTTGCATTAACGGGTTCGGCTACAGATGCCAATAGCGACCCGCTTACTTATTGTTGGGAACAAAACGATAATGCTTCGTCTACTCAAACAGGAACAAGCAGTGTTGCAAGCGCAACAAAGGCTTCGGGTCCAAACTGGGTTTCGTATATGCCAACAACATCTGCTACCAGATATTTTCCAAAATTAGCAACAATACTGTCAGGTGCATTGATATCGGGTCCGCTTACAGGCGGAGATGCCGCAACTAACACCGAAGCGCTGAGCTCTGTAGCAAGAACATTAAATTTCAGACTAACGGTAAGGGATAATAGCCCTTATAGTTCTACCGCTCCTATCAAGGTTGGCCAAACACAATTCACGGATATGGTTGTTACCGTGAGTAGTGCATCGGGTCCATTTGCTGTGTCAGCACCGAATACAGCGGTTAGTTATGTAGGAGGTTCAACACAAAACATAACATGGGCTGTTGCCAACACAACCGCAACACCAGTGAGTTGTGCTAATGTAAAAATTTCATTAAGTACAGATGGTGGACAAACATTCCCTACGGTATTGGTTGCCAGCACTCCTAATGATGGAACAGAAGCATTAGTTATTCCAAACACACCCACAACAACAGCGAGAATAAAAGTAGAGGCGGTTGGAAACATTTTCTTTGATATCAGTAACGCAAACTTTACCATCACTGCAGGATCTTCTTGTGGTGATGCAACAGGGTTAACCACTTCAGCAATTGGAGACAGTATTGCCACATTAAGCTGGACTGCAGTAAGCGGAGCGGTTAGTTATGATGTAGATTATAAATTAAACAACGCTTCTACTTGGACAAGTTTATCAACAGCACAAGCAACAACTTCTGCGAGTCTTACAGGGTTAACTGCTGGAACACAATATAACTGGAGAGTAAAAGCCAATTGTGCTTTAGGAAGCGGAAATTATGTAACAGCTAATTTCACTACCACAGCTCCATTTGTTTGTAATGCACCAATCGGACTAACGTCAACGGTTACCTCATCAAGTGCAACTGTTAGTTGGACTGCAATAAGTGGAGCATCAAACTATGCTGTAGATTATAAATTAAACCCTTCATCAACATGGACAAGCGCAACTGCTTCTACCACTTCAACAAGTGTAACCATAAGCGGATTAACTGCAAGTTCTTTGTACGACTACAGAGTAAGTACTAATTGTGGCGTAAACGGAACAAGCGGATTTACTTCTGCTCAATTCACTACAACTGTAGCATCTGTTTGTGGAACCGCTTTTGAGCCCAATGAAACAATTGCAGCAGCAGCAACAATAGCTTCTGGTGTTGTAAATAGTGCAGCAATTACCACGTCAACAGATGTAGATTATTTTAAACTAACGACTACGGCTACCAGTAATATAACTTATCGTTTAGTTGGTCCTTCTGGTGTTGACTTTGATATAACAATTTATAACAGTGCAGGCACACAATTAAGCACTTCAACTGGCTCTACTGCTACAGAAACTATTTCATTGACAAACCAAGCAGCAGGAACCTATTATGTAAAAGTATTTGGTTTTTCTGGTGCAAATAGTGCCACATGTTACACGATTCAAGCAACAGCCACCTCCACCTCTTGTCAAAACATTAAAGACACAAGTACCAATAATACTACAACCGGTGCAGCAGCAATTCCTTTCAATACTAATATTACCGGATTGATAAATGTTGGAAGCGATGTGGACCATTATAAATTTACTATCACTACAGGTGGCACAATCACATTATCACTTACCACATTACCTGCAAACTTTAATTTAAGACTTTTGAATAGTGCAGGAACGGTTTTAAATACATCACAAAAATCAGGAACAACAAATGAAAGTATTAGCGCAACTGTTAATCCAGGAGTTTACTATGCAAGAGTTTATCCTACAAACACCTCAACATTCAATGCAACATCATGTTACACATTAAGAGTTACTCTTGGAACTGCAACAAAAACTATTGAGAATGTTTATGCA
>JAIXWH010000112.1 GCA_027484165.1 Chitinophagaceae bacterium
CCATGCTTTAATTTACGTGTGTCTGTTTGAACAGAGGGATTTTTTAAGTAAATTTTATATAATTCTTCTATGTTCATCATTTGGAAAGTTTAAATCAATTAAATAAAGACAGTGCATTTTGTGTCGTTGCATTTGCAACTTCTTCGTATGAACAATTTTTTAATTCGGCAATTTTTTCAGCAATAATTTTTAAAAACGAGGTTTCATTTCTTTTACCTCGATTAGGTACTGGTGTAAGATAAGGCGAATCTGTTTCGAGCACAATATGTTTTAAATCTATTTCATTTATCACCTTATCCAAACCTGAATTTTTATAGGTAATTACACCTCCAATGCCTAAATAGAAACCCGTTTCAATAATTTGATTGGCTTCATCAGCACTTCCACCAAAACAATGGAAAATTCCTTTCAATCCTTTGTCTGCATATTTTTTAATGACATCAATCGTTTCCTGCGTAGCATTTCGTGTATGCAACACAATCGGTAATTGATATTCCAAAGCCCATTCAATTTGTTGCTCTAATGCTTCATATTGCTCTTTCTCAAAAGTTTTATCCCAGTAAAAATCAAGGCCACACTCACCTATTGCTGCAAATTTTCTTTGTTGAAGCAATGATGATACTTTTTCTAATTCTGCTTTGTAATTTTCTTTTACATAACAGGGATGCAAACCCATCATGGCGATACAATAGGATGGATATTTTATTTCTAGTTGAATGAGTTGTTGCGTAGTTTGACTATCTATTGCAGGTAAATATATTTTCTCAACACCACTTTGTTTTGATCGTAATATAATTTGATCAATGTCGGAATTAAACTCTTCCAAATAGAGATGACTATGGGTATCTATTATCATATTTATGGTATCTAGCGTTCTATACTTTTAAAATTATAACCCAATTGAGAAAAGTAGTTTAGCACTTTTGGAAGCGCAAAGAGCATTTTTTCTTGAGCTTTTTCACTATCATGAAATACAACTATTGAACCCGATTTTGCATTCAATATTACATTGTTTGCACAATCTTCATTTGAAATTTCCTTATCAAAATCTCCACTCAATACCGACCACATCACAACTTTCAATTTGAACCTTTCTTTAGCCAATTGTTTGATCTGAAAATTTGTAATTCTACCATAAGGCGGACGAAATAAACTGCTATCTATATGT
This sequence comes from Chitinophagaceae bacterium, assembly GCA_027484165.1. Taxonomy (GTDB): domain Bacteria; phylum Bacteroidota; class Bacteroidia; order Chitinophagales; family Chitinophagaceae; genus Ferruginibacter. The sequence goes on from JAIXWH010000112.1 coordinate 1,169, forward strand.
TTTTTCGCTTCCCCTATGTCATTCAAATAAACCTCATCATTTGATTTCCAACCATTTAAATGATTTTGAGTATGATTGCCAACTGCGTGACCTTCATCAATAATGCGTTGATATACTTCGTGATATGAATCTACATTCTTCCCAATACAAAAAAACGTGGCTTTGGCATTATACTTTTTCAATTCATCCAAAACGATTGGAGTAATTGCAGGATGAGGCCCATCATCAAAAGTGATATATATGTTATTTTCATTTGTATTAAAATTCCAGATGCAACTTTTGTAAAGCCATTTTATCCAACCCGGTATTTTAACAAAATAAAACAATACAATGATTTTGTATAAAATTAAACTTCTTTAACTTTAATTTGTCTCAGCAACCTAAATTTTATTTTATGAAATCAAAAAAACTTCTGCTGTTATCAATTTTCGGTTTGTTCGTTTTAATTCAATCCGCTTGTAAAAAAGATAAAAATTCTAATTTAGATGACCCTGATACCACTTATGATTTAAGCAGTAAACAAGCTACAAGTGATGCATTAACTGAAGATGCAAACAATATTGTTTTTGGTGCGATAGATGACAAAAACTATTCCTTTAAAAATTATAATAATGGTTCTGTTGACAATGGACTTCCTCCTTGTGCTGTTGTAACCGTTTCTGGCAGTTTTCCTTACAAAATGATTACCATCAATTTTGGTTCAGGTTGTGTGGATACGTTTGGAGTTTTCAGAAGCGGTATCATTCATATTGAATTGTCTGATTCAGTAAGAACCAATGGAAGTACTGCAAGAGTGACTTTTGATAATTATCATGTCAATAAATTTAAAAAAGAAGGGGGATCAATCATCTGGACTAACCAAACTCCAAATAATAACTTTTTAAGCAGAACTTGGAGCAGAAACGTACAAAATATAAGAATTACTGACACTACTGATGGAAGAACCTGGTTGCACAGCGGCTTAAAAACAATCACTCAATATGAAGGAGTAGCGACTCCCCGGTATCGTTATGATGACAAATACAAAATTTATAACGGTTTAGGTACAGTAACCAATTCATCTGGAACCTCAATGACAACTACAATTATTGATACGCTACACAAATCATATACCTGTCCACATATTGACAGAGGAAGTATCAGATTTGACAGAACCAATCATTATGCTGTTTTGAATTATGGAAATGGAACTTGTGATGCCATAGCAACTGTAGTAATTGATGGTAATGCATCAAACACAAGAACAATTACACTTCCCTAATACAACATTTCACACTTCAAAAGCTGCAGTCATAAAGATTGCAGCTTTTTTATGCTATATAAATCAATTCACAAAAAATAAATACCTTCATTAAAATAAAAAATATGAGTGTACATATCAGTGCAAAAGAGGGAGAAATAGCCCCAATTGTTTTAATGCCAGGTGATCCCCTAAGAGCTAAATACATTGCTGAAAAATGGTTAACAGAACCCAAGCTCGTTAGCACAACCAGAAATGTATTTTTTTATACCGGCAAATATAAAGATGTAACTATCACCATCGGTGCAAGTGGCATGGGATGTCCTTCAATCGGCATTTATTCTTTTGAATTATTTAAAGAATATGGTGTTGAATGTATCATCAGGATTGGCACTGCAGGATCTTATCATCCTCATATCAAACTTTATGATGTAATCAATGTTGATGTAGCATGCAGTGAATCAACATTTGCAAAATATGCTTTTGATATAGATGGAAATTTAATAACTCATCAGGGAAATGCATTTGATATCATTAATGAAACTGCAGAAGAAAAAGGGATGCCCTTACTAACAGGTGCGATACATTCGAGTGATATCTTCTACAGAAAAAATATGGATAATCCGGCTATTGTTGCTGAATACAACTGTTTGGCTGTTGAGATGGAAGCTTTTGCCTTATTTGCAAACGCCAAATTTCTAGGCAAAACGGCTTCTACCCTTTTAACTATTTCTGACGTTATACCCACACACGAGCAGATTTCTGCGGATGCCAGGGAAAAATCTTTGAACCCAATGATTGAATTGGCTTTAGAGTCGGCAATCCGTTTTCAAAAATCACTTTAGTCGTTAGAAAACTTATCTTTGCAACCTAATTAGATTAACTAATTAAAAAGATTTTTTATGCAAAAAAGTAACGAAAAGGTGAGAGTAAGATTTGCTCCAAGTCCAACAGGTGGTTTGCATCTGGGTGGGGTGAGAACGGTTTTATATAATTACTTGTTTGCAAAAAAGAATGGTGGAAAGTTTATCCTTCGAATTGAAGACACCGACCAAACCCGATTCGTGGACGGTGCAGAGCAATATATCTATGATTGTTTAAAATGGTGTGGTTTAGAACCTGATGAAAGTCCATTGCACGGAGGAGATTATGGCCCTTACCGCCAAAGTGAAAGAAAAGCCTCCTACCGTGAATATGCTGAGCAGTTAGTAAAAAACGGAAATGCTTACTATGCATTTGATACTACTCAGGACCTTGAAGAGATGAGGGCTAATTTTAAAACAGATTTGAACCCCTCTCCTCAATATGATGCCCATGTGAGAATGAAAATGAAAAATTCATTAACACTCTCTCCTGAAGAAGTTGATAATCTTTTGAAAACCAACACTCCACATGTCATCAGAATAAAAATGCCTTCAAATGAAATGATCAGTTTTACTGACATGATTCATCAAGAAGTTTCATTTGATTCCAATACTGTTGATGATAAAGTGTTGCTTAAAGCAGATGGAATGCCCACTTATCATCTGGCTGTTGTGGTGGATGATTATTTAATGAAAATTACCCATGCTTTCAGAGGTGAAGAGTGGCTGAGCAGTGCTCCTGTTCATATTTTACTGTGGAAATATTTATTTGGTTTAGACCAAATGCCACAATGGGCGCATCTTCCATTAATATTAGGACCTAACGGAAAATTGAGCAAGCGTGATGGAGCAAAATTTGGATTCCCAGTTTATGCAATGAACTGGACAGACCCAAGAAGCAACGAATTTACAGAAGGCTTCAAAGAAAAAGGATTTTTACCGAGTGCATTTGTGAATTTATTGGCGCTTTTGGGTTGGAATGATGGCACTGAAAAAGAACTGTTTTCGCTTGATGAATTGATTCATCAATTTTCAATTGAAAGAGTGCATAAAAGCGGAGCCAAGTTTGATTATGAAAAAGCCAAGTGGTTCAACCAAGAGTGGATTAAACAATCTGTTGCAGATGAATTACTTAGCGATGTCAAGCAAATTTTAGAAGCGAAAGATGTTATAATAACTGATGTTGATTTTTTAAAGTCAATCATAGAATTGGTAAAAGACCGTTGTGTACTCATGACTGATTTTTATGAACAATCGGTTTACTTTTTTAAAGCTCCTCAAACTTTGGATATTGAAGCTGTAAAGCCTAAATGGAATAAAGCAAAGAGTGATTTCTTTTCTGAATTTTGTACTCAACTTGAAGCAAGTAATGATTGGGATACAATAACCATTGAAACTATTTTCAAGAATCTGGCAACAGAAAAAAATATTAAGCCGGGTGAATTGCAATTGCCTATGCGTATTATGCTAGTTGGGGGTAAATTTGGACCTGCCGTATTTGAAATTGCAAATAAAATCGGAAAGGCAGCAACAATAAATAGAATAAACACCACATTAGTTGAATTAAATCATTAATCATGAATAGACCTATCAGAGTATTAGTTGCAAAAGTGGGACTTGATGGACATGATCGTGGAGCGAAAGTTATTGCTACTTCATTGAGAGATGCAGGAATGGAAGTCATTTACACCGGGCTCAGACAAACACCTGAGATGGTAGTAAATACAGCGCTTCAGGAAGATGTGGATGCCATCGGAGTGAGTATTTTAAGTGGTGCTCACATGACCGTATTCCCCAAAATTATTGCCTTAATGAAAGAAAAAGAAATGAATGATGTACTAGTTACAGGTGGTGGCATTATTCCTGAAGAAGATATGTCAGAATTAAAAAGATTGGGTGTTGGAGCCTTATTTGCCCCGGGCACAACGACTACAGAAATAGCTAACTATATTAAAGATTGGGTTAAAGAAAACAGAAGCTTCTAAATTAAAAACTATGTACTCAACATTATTAACGAGTTTGGAAAATGGCATACTCACGATTACGATTAATCGACCTGACAAACTGAATGCATTAAATAAAGATGTGTTTAATGATCTCGAAACAGTAATGAATGAAGTTTATCAGAAAGCAGAAATCAAAAGTGCAATTATTACTGGGTCCGGTTCAAAAGCATTTGTAGCAGGAGCAGATATTGCCGAGTTTTCATCATTCAATAAAGAACAAGCCGTTGCTTTGTCTAAAAGAGGACAAGATGTGTTTTTTAAAATAGAAAATTCACCCAAACCAGTTATTGCTGCTGTAAACGGCTTTGCACTTGGAGGCGGTTGTGAATTAGCGATGTCATGCCATTTTAGAATTTGTAGCGACAATGCAAAATTTGGACAACCGGAAGTCAATCTGGGATTGATTCCTGGATACGGAGGCACACAAAGATTGACGCATTTGATTGGTAAGGGAAAAAGTATGGAATTGCAAATGACCGCTCAAATCATAGATGCTAATGAAGCCCTTGTATTAAAATTAGTAAACCACGTTACAACACAAGAAAATCTTCTAGTTAAAGCAAAAGCAATTCTTGAAGTGATTCATACCAAAGCTCCGATAGCCATCAGTAAAATCATTGATTGTATCAACACAGCTGTAGTCAGCGACAGCGCCTATACCAATGGTAAATCAGGATTTGAAAAAGAAGCAGATGCTTTTGGTGATTGCTTCAACACTGCTGATATGAAGGAAGGCACTACTGCCTTTTTGGAAAAAAGAAAAGCAAATTTTTCAGGAAAATAAAAATCAAATATTATGGAATTCAGAATTGAGAAAGACACCATGGGCGAAGTGAAAGTGCCCGTTAATGCGTATTATGGCGCACAAACACAAAGAAGTATCGACAATTTTAAAATTGCACAGGATATCAATAAAATGCCCAAAGAAATCATCAAGGCATTTGCCTATCTGAAAAAAGCAGCAGCCCTCACTAATCATGAGGCAGGAGTTTTGAGTAAAGAGAAATGTGATTTGATTGGAAAAGTTTGTGATGAAATTCTTGAAGGAAAGTTAGATGATTATTTTCCATTGGTGGTATGGCAAACAGGAAGCGGAACTCAGAGCAATATGAACGTTAATGAAGTTGTTGCATACAGAGGACATGTTTTGAATGGCGGCAATCTTAATGACAAAGAAAAATTTCTTCATCCAAATGATGATGTAAATAAATCTCAATCAAGTAATGATACCTTTCCTACGGCTATGCATATTGCAGCTTACAAAATAATTATTGAAACTACTTTGCCTGGTATTGAAAAACTGAGAAACACCTTAGAAGCAAAGAGTAAACAATTCATGAATGTGGTTAAAATTGGAAGGACGCATTTCATGGATGCAACTCCTTTAACAGTAGGACAAGAATTCAGTGGCTATGTATCACAGTTAAATCATGGAATTAAAGCTATAAAAAATACCTTATCACATTTAAGTGAATTGGCATTAGGTGGAACAGCTGTTGGAACGGGAATCAATACTCCTGAAAATTATTCTGAAAATGTGGCGAAACATATTGCTTTACTTACTGGCTTACCTTTTGTAACTGCTGAAAATAAATTTGAAGCTTTGGCTGCTCATGATGCAATTGTTGAAGCTCACGGTGCACTGAAAACTGTTGCTGTAAGCCTGATGAAAATTGCAAATGATGTAAGGATGTTGTCATCAGGTCCGAGAAGTGGTATTGGCGAATTATTCATTCCTGATAATGAACCTGGCTCATCTATCATGCCTGGTAAAGTGAATCCTACACAATGTGAAGCCTTAACCATGATTGCTGCACAAGTAATGGGTAATGATGTTGCCATCAGTATTGGAGGAAGTAACGGACATTTTGAATTGAATGTTTTTAAACCGGTGATGATTTATAATTTTTTACATAGCGCAAGATTAATCGGAGATGGTTGTGTTTCATTTAATGATAAGTGTGCAGTTGGAATTGAGCCCATTGAAAGCAACATCAAAAAACATGTAGATAATTCATTGATGTTAGTAACCGCTTTAAATACCAAAATTGGATATTACAAAGCTGCTGAGATTGCACAAAAAGCACATAAAGAAGGAACAACCCTAAAAGAAATGGCAGTTAAACTCAATTATCTTACTCCTGAAGAGTTTGATCAATGGGTTATTCCAGCCAATATGGTGGGTAAAATCTAAACCCTGAATTTTATTGATTATCTGAATGGAATATCAAACATTCCATTTGTAATGGTAATCATGCTCGAACCGGAGATGTTTTGCAGTATACCAGAGAATGTTCCCTGATATCTCACCTGATTATTTGTAATATTCAATGTGAATGCAGGTGTGACAGCTGGAGGATTTTGCAAAATAAAATAGTTGTTATTGTTAGCATCTATATAATCGCATGTAATAAAACCATTACTCGGCACACTTAATGTGTTGTAAGTACCTATTCCAATCGTATTGCTTGCATTATTTAATTTAATGTTGAAGGAAGGAATTGAACTACCAAAAACACTAAGACCTTTGATTGACAATATTGGAAAGCCTGATATACCTAGCAAAGTTGCTGATGCTGTTGGATCAGCTAAACTTGTTCCCTTATTAAAAAATACTCTCTGTCCGTCTATGTCGCAAACAATATAATCACCCAAAACAATTGTTGTAAAAGAGCAAAAAGTTGATGCATCGCTGTTATATAAATGAAACTCAAAAGGATATGGAGATGCATTAATTGGAGTGCCATTAGCAAATAAAGTGATTGTTTGATTTCCAGTACTTGTAAAATTTCCTGATGCAGAAAAATA
>JAIXWH010000016.1 GCA_027484165.1 Chitinophagaceae bacterium
ATGAGCGATATCAATTATGATCCCACCATCTGCAGAAATGTGATGGTTGATATTCGTTACGTTTTGTTCATCATAGATAAATATGCCGAAGCGAAAAATTTGATTGCGGAGATGAAAATAGTTCAGTAGGTTTTGAACGTTTTGTATGTTATGTAGGTTGAGGAATTATTGAACTTTTTGTATGTTTAGAGATTTATTAGTTTTAATATAAAATCTACTGACTAACGTACGACCCATTGAAACTCCTACCTGATAACGTCGGCTTGTTTATTTTTCAGCGATGAAATAATACCTTAAAGAACATGAGATAATGGGTTTTCGCAGAGTTAAGATAGACAAATAAGAAAATAAAATTCATAACCTACTAAACCTTCCAACTCATAAAACCTAATCAACTAATCAACTTATTCAACTTTTAAATTCTTTGAAACTTTTGCAACCTATTCCCTACTTCCCAAAAACCTTCTTCAACAAATCCGTTACCTGAGCTGCAGGATCTTTTCTGATTTTATTTTCTTCCTGACTGATAGTGTAAAAAATAGCATCAGAAGTTTTACCACTTACATAAGCCGTTAAATCAGTATTTACATTTTGACGTAAAAATTTATTGTAGTTTTTAAATACATCCGACCAGTATTTAGTTGCATTTACTTTTTTAAGAGAAGCTTCGATGACTGGTTTTATTTTTTCTGTTAATTGCTGACTTGTATTGGTTTTTAAATAATTCGTTGCTGCAACACTATCTCCTTTCAAAATTTCTAGTCCATCTTTTATGGTCATTTTTTTTATTGCTTCAATAAAGATGTCTGCAACTCCTGATGTTGCATCTTCCGCTGCCCTATTCATCGATAATTCAGCCTTATCCACTAATGACCCCATTCCTAAACGACGTAAGGAACTGGCTACTTTTTGAGCTTCGGGGGGCATAACAATTTTCAAAATTGCATCGTTAAAAAATCCGTTTTCAACACCTAATTTTTTTGTGCTGTTATTTGTTCCTATAGTTAAAGCTTCTTTTAAGCCATTAATGATTTCTTCTTCTGATAGTACACTTCCTTTTGAAGTTGTTTCTACTTGCTTTACCATCTGATTAATAACACTAGAACCGGAATCTTTTTTTATAGCATTATTAATTTTTCCAAGTATGCCTTGAGCCATGATCAAGTTGGATAAAATAATAAAAAGAAATGAGGATACGATTTTTTTATGGAGCATATTTAGTTTTTTAGTTTCACAAAAATAAGAACGTCGGAGCAATTAAACTCCGACGCCTTTCTAAAATGGATGGTGATACCTGTTAAAGTTTGATTATTTTATGCGATTTTTGATCAGTGTCTCCTTCGATTTTAAGGAAATAAACTCCTGAACTCAAATTTGAAAGATTGATTTTGCTTTGATCTGAAAATAATGTTGTTGAAATTACTTTTATCCCTGTAACTGTAAAAATCATAATTCTTTTACCTTTCAATTCATACCCATTCAATGCTATAATATTCAAATCTTGTTGAACTGGATTAGGGAAAATGCGAACTGATGATTTACTGATAAATGTTGGCTCAGATGGAGTAATTTCAGTTGGTATTGAAGCACCACTTGATGTTATACTGTCGCATGCTGTTGAATTTAAAAATGAATTACGTGGACCATTTAATGCAAACAGACTTCTCATCGCATTTCTTTGACCGTTTGTAAATAGATTCATACATGCATCATTAGAGTAATCCATGAAATTCATAAACATATCCCCGTTCCCGTTTGGAGAACATGTACTCATATGCGGGAAATTCGGACAACCATTGTTGTAAGTAGATTGTTGAGGTGTGTCAAAAATATGATCATCACCACAATCATTATCGCCCCATAAGTGCTTTAATCCTAACCAATGAGCCACTTCATGGGTAGCCGTTCTTCCTTTATTGAAATTAGGCTGTAAATTTCCAATTTTACCCAATGCATTGTATTGAATAACCACACCATCAACATCTATTGGATCTCCAGGCTGAGTAGCATATCCTAAATTACTTGCCCCCAAATTACAAACCCAAATGTTTAAATATCTGGTGCAGTCCCATGCATTGTCTCCGCCTGATGCATTAAACTTCATAGCATCATCAATAGAAAAAACTGTTCTATGGGTACTTTTTCTAATAATGCCATTTGTAGGACGACCCAATTCATCTGATTTGGCAATACAAAATTTAATTTTAGTATCAGCAGCAAATCTTTGAAATACAGCTGGTGTGTTTACAGCATCAGCATTAGCTCTTCTGAAGTCATCATTTAATATCTGTAATTGCGATAAAATCTGAGCATCGCTGATATTTTGAATAGCATTATTATATAAAACATGAAAAACAACAGGAATGGAAATTACCTCATCTCTGAGGGTATCTCTGCTCACTGCATTAGATTGATTACGAATTTCTTTAAGAGTATTTGTATTAGCATACTTAATGCCTGAACAAACTCTTTGTGCGTTAGTATGCACACACATCAAAATAAAAAAGAATAATAAAGTTAATCTCATGGGTATCTGCAAAAATGAATGATCAATATTCAATCATTTTTCAATAGATATGGATGAGTCTTTTAATAGGATAATAAACCAATTCTTAATATTGGAAATTCAATTGATAATGGAGTAAGAGCAACATTAATTATGGGTGAGATAACAAATATCGGCTCAGAGGTTGACTACAAGATAGAAAGCAAAATCGGCGAATGCAAGCTTTTTTTGTTTTTTTTTAATTGAAGTGTAAATGGTTTTGTACATTTGATCTCTAAAATATTGAAAATGAGACTTTTGATATTACTTTCGATAATCTGTACAACTTCTTGTAATTCAAGCAATAACAATACAGAAATAGATCCAGATATCATAACCCCACACGTTGGAATAAATACACCACAGACCCTGACTTATGATATATTAAATATATTCCCTCACGATACCAGCGCCTATACCCAAGGTCTTGAAATATATAATGGTAAAATGTTTGAATCTACTGGTGATTATGAAAAATCATCTTTAAGAATCACCAACCACATCAAAGGAATTGTAGAAAAAAAACATATCATGGGTACCCCCGAAATTTTTGGTGAAGGGATCACCATATTTAAAAACAAGATTTATCAATTAACCTGGGAAAGCAATGTAGTTTACTTATACGATATCAATAATATCGACAAACCTATCAAAACTTTCAACTGGCCATACGAAGGATGGGGAATTACCCATGATCAAAAGCAATTGTTTGTAAGTGATGGATCCTCTAATGTTTATTATGTAGATCCTGAGACTTTTAAAGTTACCAATACTATTTCTGCAAGAGATGATCAGGGCCCTGTTGATAATTTAAATGAGTTGGAATATGTTGATGGATTTATTTATGCCAATATATACCAAACCAATTTAATTGTAAAAATTGATGCTGAGAGTGGTCATGTGGTGGGTAAATTAACCATGAACGGACTTTTACAACAAAATGATGTTACACCAGGAAGAACTGATGTTTTGAATGGAATAGCTTATGATAGTGCTTCTAAAAAATTCTACATCACCGGAAAACGTTGGCCTAAAATGTTTGAGATTACCATTAAATAAACACTCCTATGTTTTCTCTGTTGGTTATAATATAAAAAAACAAAGCCTAAAACGCTTAAGTGCGTTAAATTCAATTTACTAAAAACTCAATGGAAGTAGCACTTTGTCAATTTTATGCAAAATCCCATTATTATAGGTTTGATCACTTGTGCCTGAAAATGGTTGAGAATTAATAATCAAATTTGCCGAATTATTTAAAACATCAGTTACTGTTGCAGACGTAACAATTTGATAAGGCAATACCGGATCAGCACCGAAATTACAGTTGATTTTTAATCCTGCGTGATTTTCAAATCCTGGAGCAAGATTAAACAATGTTGGATAAGCTGTTTCGACTGTTGGAAAATTATTGGTAAAAGCCCTATTCTCTAAAATATGATACACAAGTATTCCTTTTACATTTTGAGGTGTTAATATGCCAGATAAGAGTGGATTTGAGAATACTGTTGGAGTTGATGCTAAACCTGTAGCTGTAACCACTGCAAGTTGCTGAGGAAAACCTTGAGCTATCAAACCCTGTGCTATCAATAACGTTAAACTTGCTGTGAATGCAGAATCAGTGGGTGCAAATACAGTAAAATCCGGACCAAAAGTACTTAAATAGTATCTTAATGTAGAATCAGGTGGTACATTTTCATCGGCTTTCAAAATAGCAGCTTTTAGATATTTCAAATCTCGGGATGTATCAATTCTATCCCACAAATAACCTTGCGATGGAACAACTATGGAAGCAGTATGATGAATGACACCATTCGATGCAATCTGATCCCATGATGTTATTGGAATATTATTTAACCATCCGCCATTCCTCGTTGTTGGATAATTCGCTAATCTATAAATAGACCCAATAAGAGTAATTGAATCTGGAGTAGGATTATATACAGATGGATATACATAATTAGAGAACAAATCATTTATGTCAGTTGAGCGAACTTCTTGGGGAATAATATTATATTGAATTAACTTCCTGTATTTTATTATTTTGGAGCTATCACTTGTTGAAATAAAGTTGGAAAATTCAGAATCAGATGCATTAGAATTAATTTCGCTAGGGAATATCGCCGCAATTGTATTTTTCACCCCTGCATTATTGGTAACAAATAATGTATAATGCTGAGCAGGATTGGTTAAATATGAAGTTAAACCAGCGGTTAAAATCATTCTGTAATACAAACTGTCATCAGGATTGTCATTTATTAATTGATCTAATCTCAGAGCACTTGAAGGAAGTGATGTATTTTCTGAAAATTGCTCAACTTGCTTATTACAAGACACTAAGACAAACATTAAAATTATTACTGAAAATAAAAAACTGATTTTAATGCTGTTTGCTAAATATTTCATTTTTCGGATTTTCATTTTTTTAATTAATACACATTGTAACCAAAACTAACATAGTATAGGCCACCAACATTGGAATTTCCAACTGCATTATAATAATAAGAGTTTAAAAGATTATTTGCTCCCATCTTTATAATTGATTTTGATTTTGGAAATTTATAACTTACCTGTGCATCTATATTATGTACATCAGGTAATGTACCTGTTGCAAAGTCTCCTTCAAAAACCATAGATTGTTGGAATCGATATGATAAATTAAATCCTAAACGTTTTGATGGGCCAAAACCTGAATTTGAAAAATATCCATTTGCTTTGTATTTTGGAGAGTTAAAGTATGCAATAAAATTAGCTGGAACATCAGATAATTGGTCTGAAGAAATATTCATACCTATAACAAAATTTTGAGGAAGTCTATAATCAACACTTACACCAAATCCGAATGTTTTTACCTTTTCTGAAGTATTTACGGGCAGAGAAAAATACCTGTTTGTTGTGTCTGAAATAGTTGTTGGTAAAGTATCTTTAAATTGAACTACTAATTTTCGTGCTATAAAATCCTGGTATTGCCCCCAATAACCATAAATATCTATCATCATTTTCCCTTGCATCAAAAGACCTTTATAACCTAATTCATAAGAAGAAAGTGCTTCTGGCTTAAGCGCTGTCCAATTATATTTTTCAGGATTAGAACCAAGACTAAAACTATTCAAATCATACAACTGCTTATTAAAATTATATTTATCTATGAAATATTTATTACCCCCTAACAATCTAACACCACTTCCAACATTCAAATCAATCCATTGTTGTTGATTAGAAGGGAAGCGATAAGCAGTTTGATATGAAAATCTGATGTGATTATATTCGGCCAATTTATATGTTGCGGTAGCTCTTGGTGTAAATCTACCTTTGAAATTTTCATTCTTATCATATCTTCCAGAGAATGAAAATTTTATTTTTTTACCTACTTTTCTTGTTGCTTGAGCAAACAACCCGAATTCAGAAACTGAAATTGGATTTCCAGGTGAATCGGCAAATAAATTACCAGCTGAATTCAACACATATGTTTTATACATTCCACCAACTAAAACATCTGCAATTTTTGAAGTGTACTTTGACAAATTGTAATTTCCATCTACACTATACAATGCAGAACGATCAACTAACTTTGCTCCACCTTCAGCTAAAGTTAAAGATCTGATGGAGTCTAATTTGTTTCTAAATGCAACACTATTAAAATCAGGTCTTCTACGATTGGGATCTATATCACCATAGTCGGCAACTTGTCTCGCTATTGAATGAGCCTCAGCATTTGTGATTCCATTTAAAATAGAATTAATAAAAGATTTAGTGTAATCTACATACCAACCTCCAATAACATTTTTATTACTATCATAAATTGCACTAGGTTTCCAACTTTCGTTCAATAATCTTGTGGCAACAGTTGTGTTATAAGAGTTGCCAGAATTTTCTTGTGTTGTAAAAGCTTTTATATTCCAATCTTTATTTTGTAATTCGATTTTGTATTGTCCCATTTCAAAATTTTCTAACGAGTACCTCTCACTTCCAGTATAGGTTGTATTACCTGTACCCCAATATCCTGCAATGATCGCTTCAGTTTTTGGAGATAATTTGTAATGAAATGAGGAACCAAATTTCAAATTAAATGTATTAGGATTCACAACTTGCTTTTCTGTATAACCTGTTCTGGAAACAAAAACAGGCGATGCTGGCAAATTCGCTAACCAAGGCGCAACTGAAGTAATTTGACGAATATCAATAGTTGTTTCATCTCCATAAATATTGATACCATCATAATTAGGATCAGATTGTCTAGTACCTGCTTTTGGATAACCGCCAGTCGGCAATCTTGCATAATTACGATTATCTACTGCTAACCAATCTTTTGCATGAATAATTTCAGCATTAAATTTAAAAGCAAACTTTTCCGTTGCTTTCTTAGCATAACGAATTATAAAATTTTGAAACATTGATGGATCCTGATTTTTTCCATCAACATTCATTACCCCTTCTTTCGCAACAAATGACAACCCCTGATATTTGAAAGGATTTTTGCTCGTCACAAGTAAGGTACCATTCATTCCGCCAGATCCATATAATGCTGATGATGCACCTGAAAGCAATTCCATATTATCTATATCCAGTTCACTTAAACCAACCAATGATGCTACAGAAAAATTCAAACCAGGAGCTTGATTGTCCATCCCATCAACTAACTGATTAAATCTCGTATTCCCGCTACCATTAAATCCTCTAGTAGTTGGGGTTTTAAAGGTAAGCGAAGATGTGGTGATATCTACTCCTTTTAATGAAGCAACAATATCATAATAGTTTGCCCCTGCAGCATTTCGTATATTAGATGCCGTTACTCTCTCTATCGAAACAGGCGACTCCAGAATTTTTTCAGGAACACGTGATGCAGATACCACAACTTCTTGTCCTAATTTAGTTGAAGGATTAAGTTTTACTGCAATAGAAGTTGATGATGTAACCTCAACTTCCTTTTCATCAAAACCTATTGATGAAAATATTAATTTCGCAGGAAGTGATTGAATGGTAATGGTAAAATTTCCCTTATCATTTGTAAATGTGCCATTTGGGGCTCCTTTTACAGTAACAGAAATTGCTGAAGCATTTTCTTTAGACAAGCTATTTTTTACATTCCCATTAATGATTATGCTTTGTGATTTTACTGACAATAAAAACAAATTTGAAAACAACAGTAAAAAGCAAAATCTTTTAGTTTGATTCATACTCAGCTATTTTATTGATATCTTAACAAAATAGACAATGTAACAGAACTATAAAAATTATTTTTAAATTGTGTTGATATCAGGTGAATAAACAACTTCTATTTTTCAATTATCTTCTACAATTTCACCATAATCTATAAAAATCTCCTCCCCTTCAGTAATCTCTCTTAAGGCTTCAAAATCCATTCCATCATTAATCGACCTAATATTGGGAGTATCGGAATGATTAATGTAAATCACAGGATCAATCATTTTAAATCCATATTCAGGAACATAGAAATGTAGATCATCATACAAGCAGTGGTTTTCTACTAAAAAGCGACTTGATGGGGGTAAATTCTCAATTTCTGCTTTGGAGATCTTAATCCATTCAGATTGGTCATTTGAAAAAAGATTCCTTTGTCCTTTGCTTATATTTCTGATTGCGAAAACGCCAATGCCCTGAACTGGAGAAGGCTTTAGTATGATAAAGGTTTGATGAGTTAACTCATGAATGAGCTTTTGCTTGGCATCCATGTTCTTTTAGTTGGTCATTTTGTTAATGACATAAATAACAGAGCTACATTTTCTTTTGTTCAACAAACAAAGAATGTTTGAGATTTTACCAATCAAAACAGCTCTAAACAAACCTAACTTATTGCCTCTGTACTTTTCACTTAACATGCTCACATAATAACTATCAAACCACATTGGTTTTATCGTTTTTATTTTCATGCCATAACGTTTAACTAATAATTCCATGCTCATCGGCGAAAAATGATATAAGTGACGTGGTACATCATAAGCTGCCCAGGTTTCTTTGTAAAAATAAGCGTCAAAACTTGTGTAATTTGGAACAGCAATAAACAAAGTTCCATTGTCTTTTAATATTTTTCTTATCTGAAAAAAATATTCATTCAATTGATGAACATGCTCTAATACATGCCACATCGTAATAGCATCAAACTGTTGTTCAGACATGTTAAACAACTCAGATGAAGATTGTGGCTGAATCTGATAAAGTGATTTTGCTTTTGCTATTGCTCTATCATCGGGCTCCAAGCCTGTTATTTTCCAACCTGCCTCTTTCATTGTATTTAAAAAAGCCCCTGTTCCACAACCTATATCTAAAATTGTACCCGATTTTAATTGAGTTTGATTTTGGATGAGCTTTCTTTTAAGTAACAAAGTAAACTTTCTGATAGAATGGTATAAAGAATTTACCAATCCCGATTTTGTATCGCTATGCGATATATAATTGTCAGATTTATAATATCTACCAATTGAGTTTTGATCTGCAACATCCTGAGTAAATTTTATTGAACAGTTTGCACAATGCCAAATGCTGAATTTTTCATTTGACACCGTATAATCTTGCGCTTCCAATTTCGGAAAAATATCTATGCTTTTACAGGCAGGGCATTGATTGTGATTTACCATATATAAATGTTGATGGATTATCTAACAGATTCTACTGTATGAGTTTTGACTTTTTTTGTTTTGATACCTTCTTCGTTTTGATCTATATGTGTTAGATAGTGAATCAAAACAGTTAATGTCAATAATAATATCACAAGAATAAACATCAACCATTGATTACCTTTTTTTACTTTAGAATCTTTTAGGTAAGTATGCATGAAGGCATTTGTTTTTTCAGCATCACCTACCCTTACCTGATGCCTTGCATCTGAGTGAATCACTCTGCTTACATGAATTGAAGTATGAAAATGTTGTGAGATTCCTATTGCCTTGAAATTTAGCGCCCCTTCTTTACTCATTATAAAAGTTCCAATTGATTGTAACTCAAACTTATCTTCTGGTCGTAAGCTCACTATTTGATTACAATATTGTTTGATTTTTTCTTTTGCATGTTGTAAATCACAATTCAATTTCTTTTGAACAAAATCAACAAATGAGGAGTAGTCAGCCACTTTATTTGAAAATTCAATTATTGAAAGGGGTGGTGAAATTCGCTGTTCTGTAACAGACAAATCCGATGATTGAAATTTAATAGCTAAGGTGCCAATTTCAGGCAATATGCAAGTGTTGTTTATAAAGAGAAATTCTGCAATTAATTGATCCATTTCTTTTCAATTTTTAAAACCTAATAATGACTCCTGCTAAAACTCCAATTCCATAAACAGGATAGTTATGCCAACGTTGGTATTTATTGCCAAAGATATTATTTAGATCAAGAAAAGCATTTATTTTATTATTGATTTTGTATTCAGACCCCAAGCTAAAATCTATTCCACCCTTTAAAGATCCTGACTCGTTATTTTTATCAAGATACTGTCCACCACCAAAAAAATACAATTCAGTCTTTATTAATAATTTCTTAGAAGACGTCCATCTTGCAGTAGCCCTACCCTCAACTGGTAATGTATGCCATGCTTTTTTATTGGTTTTCATACCGGTAAATCCATTGAAAGTCACAGCACCGGATGCAACAAATTTACCCGGCACAGTGTAAGTGATATCTCCATGAATTCTAAAATTATTTACCTTTTCATCATTCGACAGTAAAAAGGATTTCCCATCTGAATTTGCTGATGTGTCATTTATGAAGAATTGATAATTTTCATAAGAAACCACACCCGCTTTTGCACTAGCCACAATTCGTTTTGAAATATTGGAAATGAGACCACCATAATATTCTGTCTCCAAAGTATTGATTTGCGAATTCAATACTGATAAATAAGGATTGATTACTGAAAGATTACGATAGGTATTCTTATTAATCTTACTCACAAAACCTCCTTGAAAAATAAATGGAAAATTATTCAGATAAAGTTCTCCATAAATATTAGGCAAGCACACAAAATCGCCGTTATCCCATATTACATTCAGTCCACCATTAATTTTGTAAACACTAGTTTCATAAACCAATGAAGGACTAATTTGAGAGACATTATTACTGTAATTATTATTAATACTCTTTTCTAACGTTATTGCTGTTGCGTCAAAAAATGCAGTTGCTTTCAAATTGAAAAAGGGGTTAATTCTTTTTTCAGCAACAACATCAAAACGGAATCCCATTTCAGATACCATATTCTTAGCATTGAAATAATTGAGTTGTATACTAGGGTCATAATTGATTTTGAGTTTATTTTCTTTTGTATTTCGAACGCCTAATTTGAAATCAAATTCATTAAACCGATGTTCAATATCAGATTTATTGAATTTATAAAGCTGATGGTCATATCCATATAAATAAAATTTTCTCTGGCTTAATTCTACAGTTGCATAGGCTTCGTGATTTGAAAAAAAATAGCTGGCTGTAGATTTAATATTGTATTTTGTATATTCTTGATTTTCAATTGATCCTTTTGAAGAAATATAATCCCCGTAAACATTAATTAAATAACGCTTATCTCTTCTGAAAGAAGCGCCTAGAGAAAGTAAAGGTGTTGTATTGTTCCCAAAGCCAGCTTTTACCCAATAATGTTGACCATTAGAAATGATGCTATCTTCTTCATATGCCAATGGCTTTATGGTGATAGGTGAGTAAGAATAAACCAAAGGCTGATCAGGAATATTATAACTTAACTTTTCTCTTGTTGCTCCAGTTAAATTTAAGTTAGAAGCGGAAAAATTTATTTTTGATACATTCAACAAAATAGGCTTATAAGCAGATACAATTGTTACCGATTGTTTTCCAATTGTATCATTTTGCGAAAAAACTTTATTGATTGAAAAGAATAATAAAAAACAAACAACATTAATTGATATTTTGATATTCATGCCAGATATATTTATTTGTTTCAACTTGAGTTTGGATAATTAATTCTTGATTTTGGAAGATTCTTGAGTTTTTAATTCTGCCATTACAAACTTTTCATTTGCCTCATCTTTCAACTCAGTGATGGAAGTATTTTTGGAAACGCTTTCATAAGTTGCTTTTGCATTAAAGTAATCTTTTTGTTTGAAAAAAATATCTCCGAGTAAAATATAGGATTTCGTTACCCAATAGTCATATGAACTCGTCTCTTTGATTACTGACAAAGCAAACTTCTCAGACAGCTGTAAGTTATTAAGATAGAAATTGCATTTTGCCAATTCATATCTTGCTTCAGCTCCCCAAACTGATTTATTAATTGCAATCACAGTTTTAAAAGATTCAATGGCAGCTAAAGTGTCTTTTTTTAATTGCTGTGACTTTCCTAAAACTAACGCTGCTATAGACTTATCATCATTATTTATTCCTTTTCTGATCAAAAGTTCTTTACTCGCATTATTAGCATCAGCATATTGTTTTAGTTGATAAGAACTTCTAACCAAACCTCTTAATGCCTCTAACTTATTCTCTTCATTGGTTCCATTTTGCAATAATAATTGAAAATAAGATTTGGATTTTGAATAATCACGAATTTCAAAATAGGCAATTCTTGCACTTTGCAGAGTTGCATTTTCATAATAATCACTTATACCAGATTTAACAACAATTTCATAAGCTGAAACCGCTTTTGTAAAATCCTTTGATTTTTCATAACAGACTCCTAAATAATAATTGGCTTCAGTTACATAAGAACCATTTGAATATCTATTTAGGTAATTTTGGAGGCTTGTTATTGCAATTTTATTATCAGCATTTTCGTATTTCATAAATGCAGACAAATAAGCCAACGAATCAGCCTCATTAATATTTACAGGAATTTTATTCTCTTTTAATACTGCAAAATATTCATCAGGTGTGCCTTCTTCCAAATAAATATCTTTAAGAATCGGCATTGCTTCATTCGATTCATCTGACTTAGGGTAATTTTTTATTATTGTTTTTAAAGCATCAATCGCATTTAAATTATCGTTATTATTATAATAAGCAAGTCCGAGTTTTAAATAAGCTTTGGGTTTAATACCAGCTGTATTACTTGATGTTACCAGCTTTTTTAAATATGGAATTGCTTTATAAAAACTTTCATCAGCTATATACGTCAATGCAATTTCAAATTGAACATCATTGGCAAAATTGCTATTAGGATAATTGCTCGCCAAATCAGAAAGTAATTTTATTTTCTCTTTACTGTTCTTCACTCCAGCAATCATTGCTTTTTGAAATAAGGCATAATCTGTTTGCGAAAAATTTAACCCAATGATTTTATCATAGACAGAAGACGCAGCTGCGTAGTCTTTAAGCATATAATTACAGTCTGCAATCCTAATACATACATCCTGTTCAAATGCTCCGGAAGTAGAATTTAGCTCTTTAGCAATTGAATTGAATTGATTGAGTGCCTGTTTAAATTGTTCTTTCTTAAAATAAGCATACCCAATAATGTATTTGGTGTGTGAATAATTAGCTTCGCCTTGAGAAGTAGCTTTACTTTCAAGAAAAATATTGAGATAATAAATACTAGAATCATACTTTTGAAGACGATAACTTAATTCTCCTTTCCAAAAGCAAGCATAGGGCATTACTTCAGAATTAGAATTGCAACAAATGATCTTATTCAGATACTCATCAGCTGAATTGATTTGCTGATCATTGATTAATTGAATGGCTTTACCGAATAATAATTTAGCATACACTTTTTGCATTGCAGAAGTTGGATTAGGGATATTTGAGTAAACACTTAATCCTTCAGTAAAATTATTGGTATTTGCCAATAAGCTAACCAACACCAGTTTAGCTTCTTCGTCATTTTCGGAGTTGGGATAATCTTTCAGGAAGTTTTTTATTTCATTCAATCCGATGTCGTTAAAACCCAACTCATAAGAAAGTTTTGCATAATTAAATCTTGAAATTTTTTGTTGATTTGAGTTTGTATTATTATAGGCACAATATTGAAAAGCAATTCTTGCATTGGGCTTGTCATCCATTGTCAAATAAATGCTACCCAATAAATACATACTGTTTTGCCCTAACGAATCTCTTTCTGTACTCAATTGCTTGAATCCATCAATCGCCATCTTGTTGTTATTTACTTTATAATAGCAATAACTCAAATCATACATGATTTCTTTGGATACTTTCTCATTTTGTTTCAAATAGGCTTCAAAACAAATCAATGCTTTTTCAAAATTCTCTTTTTCAAAATACAATTGTCCAAGAAGTAACTGCATATTGGCTTCATAATAAAGCTGTGTATTCGATTTTAAAACACTGTCGCTATAGTTTAAAGCTTCATTTTTTTTATTTTGTAGATAAAGTAATTCAGCTAAATAATAGGGAACTACCTGATTGTATTCGTCATTTTTTTCAACTACTTTAAATGCTGCAAATGCAGTATCATACTCTTTATCAGCATAAGCAATAAAACCATAATAATAACTAGAGGCATCAAAATATTTACCTTCCTTTATTGCAGTCAAATCTTTGAACAAGGGTTTTGCTTCTGCAAAATTTTTAACGCAGAATAAACTGTAAGCTTTCTCATACTTTGAATCATACAATTGATCCTTTGATAACTTATTGAATTGGGCTTTATTGAAACATTCAACTGCTTTATCATATTTTTTTGTGATATAATAATAATGACCAAGATGAAAAGCTAATTCCTGTATTCTGATATTATTATTGCTTTCATTGAAGTATGTATTTGCATCTAGTTCAGCATTTCCAATTTGCAAATTCAATTCACAAACGATAAAGAAATAATTGACATCATCGTATATATAAGAAAAGTTTGTTTTTATATTTTCAGGATAAGCCTTCACTAATTCTTTTAATAATGGATAAGCCTGCTGAAAATCATTCTGATAAAAAAAGTCACGAGCTACTTTGTATTTTTTTTCTGTGTCGGTAACAATGTGAGTGGGTTGAGCTGATGATGTAAACAGAATAAAAAATAAAATTATCGAGACGGATATTTTTTTTATTACCATATTAATGAAGAATTTCGGGTTAATTATGGGCAAATCTAGCTTAGTAAATGCAAATAAAATGAAAAAACACAGCATGCAAGCTAGTTAGTTTTCAACCAAAATTGATAAATGTTGAAAACGGGTATTGAAAAAAAGTATTATTTTTAAAAATAAATTCAATGTCAATTGCAAACCACAAAAGAAAAAAGATAAAAAATGAGAAAACTAATATCAACTAATTACACTGCAGGTGCATTTAATGCTGCAACATTATTACTTCGTATTGTTTTTGGAATATTGATGATGAATCATGGTTATGATAAATTAGTTCATTTTTCAGCCCAAAAAGCTAACTTCTATAATTTCTTAGGTTTAGGAAGCACCACTTCGCTTCTTTTAGTCATTTTTGCTGAATTCTTTTGTGCATTATTTGTTTTGTTAGGACTTTTTACTCGTCTTTCAACAATACCTATCATTATTTGTATGGCTGTTGCACTTTTTAAAGTTCATGACAATCAGTTTTTTGGAAATGGCCAAGCTGCATGTTTATTCCTTACCGGCTTCCTTACATTGTTGATCATTGGACCAGGTAAAATCAGTGTGGATGGAGTGAGTGGAAAGTAGTTCCCTACGGATGTTTAATAAGGTTTATTGTATGGTGTTTGGTGTTTATTGTTTGGTGTTTATTGTTTGTCATTGAACTAAATAACCAAATGAACCTCTTAAACTTATCAAACCTATGAAACCTTTTGAACTTGTTACACCCTATAATAATCCGCTCTCCAATTTTTAATTTCCTCCTTAATTTGTTTGCTTGTTAGATTTTCAAGAGCAGCCTTTTGAGCCAATGCAACAAACTCTTCATCTGAGGCAAATCTTAATGCGATGATTTGAGAGATGGTTAAACGCTTGTCCAATAACTTTCCCGTCATAGAAAAATATCTTAGATTTTCTTCCGCACGAATGGCTCTGTCTTGAGCTTTTAATGCAAAAGAACGGGCATA
>JAIXWH010000075.1 GCA_027484165.1 Chitinophagaceae bacterium
ACACCCGAAACGTTAACAATTTTTAACATTTATCACATCTTCTTTAAGAGTATTTTTAATCCTACTAAAAGGGGTTATATATTGTATAAACCGTTAAAATAGATAACTTTGCCAAATATTTTATTTACTATGAAGAAGATATTATTTTTTTCTTGCCTATTGGCATTTACTACGAATAATTTATTTGCTCAAAAACCAAAAGGAAAAACCACAAATCCTTTAGAAAGAGAGAGCTTAAAATCAGAACAAAATCCTGGTTTTTCAACAAAACCTACAGAGTCTTTCGTTAATTTAAGAAGGCAAGCTGGAAAGGATAGCTCCTTTATGATTACATTAAATACACCTGTTTACAAATCAGGGATTGCTTATCTATGTTATCACTTAGGTAAAAACTTAAACATAGAAGATTCAGCAGAAATGAGTATTGACGGAGTTGCCATATTCAAAGGAAGTCGCTTGTTGCCGGGTGGTATATATGCGATTGTACTACCAGGAAAAAGATATTCCTTGGATTTTTTTATTGACAAAGACCAATTTTTTAAAGTTGAAATAAAAGATACAAGTAACATCTTAGAGCAGTCTGTGATTTATTCAGCAGAAAACAAAATGTTTGAGCAGTATCAAAAGTTTGTAATGGAAAAAGGCATGTTAATGCAGCAGGAAAGAATGTATTATAATGCATCAAGAACTAAAAAAGACTCATCCGAACACGAGTCGATGTACATTAAATACAACAAAGAGTTGAAGGCATACCGAGATAGTATCATGAATTATTATCCCCAGTCAATGATGTGCGCAATGTTAAACGCAATGAGAGAACCCGACATTTTGATTAAAAATCCAAAGACACGTCAGGATTCTATAAACAACTATAATGACTATAAAGCACACTATTGGGATGGGGTAACGTTTATGGATGCACGAATAATTAGAACTCCTTTCTTTTTGCCTAAACTTGAAAAGTATTATAAAGAAATAATTATTCAGTCTTCAGATTCTATTATACAGGATTTAGACTACAGAATTTTATATGCACGCTCTTCTCCGGAGATGTATAAATTTTTATTGAATTGGTTTACAGATGAATACATCAATCCAAAGTACATGGGTCAAGATGCAATCTTCGTGCACTTGTTTGAAAAATACCACAGTAAAGGATTAACGAGCTGGTTAAATGAAAAGCAGATGGAGACTATTTCTAGAAGAGCTTACATGCAAATGAGTAATTTGATTGGAGTGAAAGCTGCTAATTTGGAGATGATTGATTCAACAGGTAAACCCACTTCATTGTATAATTTAAATGCAGAATATACACTAGTTGTATTTTGGGATCCTAACTGTGGACATTGTAAAGAAGAATTACCAAGAATAGATTCTATTTACAGAGCTTCATGGAAAAAACAGGGATTAAAAATTTATGCAGTACTATCAGAGAATGAGAATAAAGCAGCATGGGCAAAATATGTTTCAGAACATAACTTAGGTGATTGGACGCACGTTTATGAGACAAAAGAGATGGAGAAAGCCATTGCCGATGCACAAAAGCCAGGATTCAAACAATTATATGATGTAACACAAACGCCAACATTGTTGTTACTAGACAAAGACAAAAGAATTATCGGAAAAAAACTGGGATGGAGTCAGCTAAACGATTTGCTACAAACTAAGTGGAATTCAAAAAAGGAGCAATAGATAAAATAGCTACAAATGAAAAAATGTTTATTGTTTTTCGGAATAGTATTTTCAGCAACTTACGGCAATGCACAATCGCTAATTACTTATGGAAAAAATAGTATTAGTAAGGAAGAATTTATAAGAGCATATAATAAAAACAAAACTCAGGTTGACAATAAAGAAAAAGCAATAAAAGAATACGTAGGCTTATATACCAACTTCAAATTAAAAGTAAAGGCTGCAGAAGATTTAAAACTCGACACCTCATCTCAACTAAAAGACGAGTTGGATAATTTCAGACATCAGATAGAAGACGGTTATCTTAATGATGCTCAGACTTATAAATTCCTTACAGAACAAGCTATAGAAAGAAGTCAAACAGATTTACATGTTATTCATTATTCAGTTGCAATAGACCCCTCAGCAGTTGGCGACACTTCGGAAAAATACGAAGCAATAACATCTGTTTACAATCAACTTATAGCAGGGAAAACAGATTATAAATCACTTATCAGCGGTGTATTTGTGAAATATGCAGATATGGGTTTTATTACAGCATTTACTTTGCCCTACCAATATGAAAATATCGTTTATGGATTAAAGGTTGGAGAAACCTCAAAATTGTATCGTTCGAAAAGCGCCTGGCATATTTTCAAACTGATAGATAATAGAAAGAGTGCTGGCAAATTTAAAGTTGCTCAGATATTATTTACCTATCCTCCCGAAAGTGATGCCGAAAATATTATCAAAACAAAAAGATTAGCAGACTCTGTTTATAATTTAGCAAAAGTAGAATCCAACTTTGGAGTGCTGGCTCGTGAATTTAGTGACGACAAGCTAACTTATATGAATGGGGGAGAGATACCGGAATTTGGAACAGGAAAATTTGATGCAATATTTGAAAGCGAGGTTATAAAGCTGAAAAATGAAGGAGAAATCTCGAAACCTTTTTCAACTTCTTTTGGAGTGCACATCATAAAATTAATTTCACATACAGAAACACCATCTTCAAAAACAGATGATGCTTTATTATTTGATGTTAAGCAAAAATTGGTAGCAGATAACAGAATCAGTATTGCAAAAGATAAATTTGCAAAAGATATTGCACTAAAAATCGGATTTAAACAAGCCGCCAATTTAAGCAAACAAGAACTTTTTGCTTATGCAGATACCGTGATTCATAGTGCAGACGAAGAGATAATTAATAAATTAGACTTCAGTAAGAAAGTAATTTTCACTTTTACTAAAGGGAATATTAAAGCAGACAAGTGGCTGACTTATTACAGTCAATTCAAATCAAACCCTGAATCGTATAAAGGAGAATCCGACGATCAGATTTGGGAACAATATAAAAATATAGCCGCACTGGAATTTTACAGAAGCCATTTAGAGGAGTACAATAAAGAATTTGCGATGCAGATGCAGGAATTCAAAGAGGGTAACATGCTTTTTGAAATCATGGAGAAAAAAGTTTGGTCTAAAGCATCCGAAGACAGCGTGGGAATGTTTAAATATTACAATGAAAACCAAGAAAAATACAAATGGGCCAAAAGCGCTGATGTATTAATCATGAATTGTGCTTCAGTTAGTTTGGCTGAAATAATATTAGACAGCATACAATCTGGCGCAGACTGGAAAAGTTTGGTTGAAAGCTATCAGGAGCAAATCCAGGGAGACAGTACAAGATTTGAATTGTCGCAAATAGCCGGTTCTGAAAATCCTACAGAAGGATCCTATTCGGAGGTAATTAAAAATCCAGATGGCACTGCAACATTTATAAAGTATTTTAAAATTTATCCCGACGGACAACAAAGAACTTTTGAACAATCGAAAGGAATGGTTATTAATGATTATCAAAATGTAATTGAAAAGAAATGGATTGATGAGTTGAAAATGAAGTATCCTGTTAAAGTAAATGAGGTCTTACTACAGACGATTATTAAACAATTATGATTTTCACACCCATTAACCTTTGCCGAATATTCGACCTGCCAGTTAGTTCAAGTATTGTATTAGACAACTAAAGGTTCTTTTTTTTCTTCTGTAGCCTACGTGATTTTCTTTCCCAATCGTGTATAAAAAAGTTAGCAAAAAATACTAAATAAATTAGTTTTATAAAAAAGAACTCCTTATCTTTGCTTTCGCGTACAAAAAATTAACCAGATACATCACTTAAAAAACTAAAGAAAATGAGCAACGCAGAAAAATTGAAAGCACTTAAGCTTACCATGGAAAAAATCGACAAAGACTTTGGTAAAGGCTCTGTCATGATGATGAACGAAAGAACCAACATTGAACAAGGGGTGATTTCAACCGGATCAATTGGATTAGATGTGGCGTTAGGAATTGGTGGTTTACCAAAAGGAAGAGTTATTGAAATTTATGGTCCTGAATCTTCAGGCAAAACAACTTTAGCCACTCATGTGATTGCTGAAGCTCAGAAGAAAGGCGGTATGTGTGCTTTTATAGATGCGGAGCATGCTTTTGATAGTGCATATGCACAAAAGTTAGGAGTAGATATAGACAGTTTATTAATATCACAACCGGATTATGGAGAACAGGCGCTTGAGATTGCTGACAGATTGATTTTATCGGGTGCTTTAGATGTTGTGGTAATTGACTCGGTTGCTGCATTAGTACCTAAAGGAGAATTAGAAGGAGAAATGGGAGACAGTAAGATGGGGCTTCATGCAAGATTAATGAGTCAGGCACTAAGAAAATTAACGGCAACCATATCCAAAACAAACAGTTGTTGCATTTTTATTAATCAGCTGAGAGAAAAAATTGGTGTGATGTTTGGTAATCCTGAAACCACAACAGGAGGTAATGCGTTGAAGTTTTATGCTTCAGTTCGTTTGGATATTCGCAGAATGACACAAATAAAAGATGGAGATGAAGTGGTAGGTAATCATATAAAAGTAAAAGTCGTAAAAAATAAAGTGGCACCTCCGTTCCGTCAGGCAGAGTTTGATATAATTTATGGTGAAGGTATTTCTAAAGTAGGTGAGATTATTGATATGGGAGTTGAGTTAGGTATCGTTCAAAAAAGCGGAAGCTGGTTCAGTTACAATAATGATAAGTTAGGTCAGGGTAGGGAATCGGTGAAGCAACTATTAACCGACAATCCTGAGATGGCTAATGAAATCGAAGGTAAAATCAGAGAAAAAATAAAAGAAATGCAAGGTTAGATATTTAGATTTCAAATATTTAGAACTTGATGATCACATTGAGTTGCAATTATTTGGGATTTTTAATGGTCACGTTGTTTTTTTTGGGTTAGTAAACTATAATCAAGCCGCCTTTTTCTAAAGGTGGCTTTTTTTATTTAGTATATATTCATATTTTAATAATTGAGAACTACACATTTGGTAATTATTTTTTTAATGAATTACTCGTCTATACGCAATTGATTATTATTTTGAAAGAATATCAATTAAACAGGCACAATCGATTCTTCTCTCAAATAAATAAGATTTCATTTCCAAAACAATTAATAAGCGGGATCAGGTAAGTGTCTATTTGAATATTTATATCGAACAAACTTTAAGCCCAGATGCAAATTTCTATAAAACAAGCTCCGCGTCTTTACTCAATGGCATTACCTACTTAATTCTACTACTTATAAAAAAGAAAAAAATTAATATGCTATTTTAAAATTAAGACTTCATACATCATTCCTTTTCATCTTAATTTTACATTTCCCATTTAAAGAATCGAATCTATTCGTAAAAGCATAATGAAAGATCATATAAAAGCACACCTCGCGGTTTTTGGAACAACACTTTTTTTTTCTATCAATTACTCTGTTGTAAAAATCTTAATCGATAAAAATCTCATACAATCGTATGGACTTAATCTAGTTAGAATTATAGTAACCGTTTTATTGTTATGGTTACTCTTTGCATTTAAAAAAGAAAAAAAATCTATTAATAAAGAAGATTATCCCAGATTGATATTATGCAGTATTACAGGAATAGTTTTTAATCAATTGATTTTTGTAAAAGGGTTGTCCTTAACTACACCCATTCATGCGTCACTTCTAATGATGACAACTCCCATTTTAATTATGTTTTCTGCAGCATGGCTACTCAAAGAAAAACTAAGTAACAATAAATTATCAGGGTTGATTTTTGCCATTACAGGTGCTATGGTTTTAGTTTTATACAAAAAACAAAATACTTACGCGGCTAATACTAAACTTGGAGATCTATATGTTTTGCTTAATGCTATTTCTTACACCATTTATTTTATAATGGTTAAACCATTAATGAATCGTTACAGCACCATAATGATTATAAGAATGTTATTTACCATTGGTTTATTTATTGCATTGCCCTTTTGTGTAACACAGTTTATCCAAATACCATGGCATAATTATACGCTTACAGATTATGGATTGCTGTTGCTTGTAGCTGTTGGAGGAACATTTCTTGCTTATACACTTAATATCTATGCTATTAATATTATAGGAGCGTCAAAAACAGGATCATATATTTATTTGCAACCATTTCTCGCAACTGTTATCGCTGTTATTTTAGGAAAAGATATTTTAGAGCCATACAAAATTCTTGCAGCTGCTTTTATTTTTCTAGGCCTTTACCTCATAAATAAAATATCAAAATGATAAGCTACATTCAGGCTAGTTCAAACGAAGAATATTACCAAGCTTCACTTTTATTTCAAGAGTATGCAAAATGGTTAAACATAGACTTGACTTTTCAAAATTTTGAAGATGAGCTTCGAACTTTAAAAGAAATGTACAGCGGAAAAAAAGCGGCATTAATTCTGGGATATGATAATCTTGATTGTATGGCTTGTGTTGGAGTCCGCCAAATTGATGAAGCAACTGCAGAGTTAAAAAGAATGTATGTTAAGCCGATGTATCAGAGAAAAGGAATTGGGCAGTCTTTATTAAATCAATCACTTGAATTTGCGAAAAAAGCAAAATATAATACAATTAGACTCGACACACTTGAACACATGACACCCGCAATGAATCTTTATCTAACCAATGGTTTTTATAAAATTGACGCTTATTATTTTAACCCCGAACCTAATGCTGTTTATTTTGAAAAGCAACTTTAATACAATTTAGGGTATTCAAAAAATAGAAAACTTTTTTCAGTCTTTTCAAATTCATTCCAATCTTCAACAAGAGAGGCTACTCCAAATATTCCGCATGTGGGCATATTATCAATTTGTACATTTTTAGTTAATGTGTTTACAAAATCAGTTATTCCCGGATTATGACAGATAATTATAACAGCGGAGTATTCATTTTTTATTTTTGAGATCGTTTCATAAATGGTTTCTGATGAAGCATGATATAACTCATCTAAATAGGAAATGTAATTTTCTTTCAAACCTAAGGCTTCAGAAAAATAAGATGCAGTTTGTCGGGTTCTAAGTGAGGCACTGCATAAAATCAGATCAATCTTAATCTTTTTTTTCGAAAATAACACCGCCATTTTTTCTCCATCAAGCTTCCCTCTTTCATTTAGGGGTCTTGCAAAATCAGAATCACTCGAATTTGCCCAGCTACTTTTAGCATGTCTTATTAAAAAAAGTTGTTTCATAGATTAAAATTAAAAATCCCAATAGTTGTCTATTGGGATTGTATAAATAATAATTTTATAAATTAGAATCCGCTTAGAGACAAACCTACTTGTAAAAGTCTCATGTTTTCAGCTACGTTTTCTTTAAATATTGATGTAAAATTATAAGAACCAAACAAACTAAAATAGCCGTAACCTATACGAGCTGTTGCAGCAAGTCTGGTATTGTTAAAATAACTTTTTGAACTTTGTTTTTCAGTATAACCACTTGTTGATTTGGTATGAGCATTAAGAAGTAATCCAGCTTTTGCTCCAAGCGCAGCCTTAAATGATTTATTTATTTTTTCTGGATTTGAAAAGAATCTTAATTCAACTGGAATTTCTATATATGAGGTGCTAAGTTTATAACGACTGTATTGTGGAGCAGCGCTTAAATTATTGAAAGCTAAAGTTGATTTTGTTCCAGTAATCCCAACAGACATATTTTTGAAAAAGACATGACTCGTTCCAAATCCTAATCCAAAAGCAACGCTGAAGTTCGGATTTGATTTGAATGCGCGATCTAACATAAAATAAAAATTCAGCCCTCTAGATGTTGGTTTTCTAAAATTACTTATGCTATCTGGTGCACCCATCCATCTATCAGAACTTAATTGCAAAACAAGATGATCACTTGGACGATTGGTTAAATTGAACTTATTTTTTTCGGACTTGGTTTGCGAAAAACTATTCAAAGTGATCAGTGATAGAAGTATTAATTTAATTGTTTTTTTCATGAGTTAATTATGTTACTTGTGAGTTTGTTTTAAAGAACTCAAACGAATTGAAGCTATTAGGTTAACTAAAAATATCAATCCTAAAACTAAAGGAATTATTATGAATTAACGAACTTGTCATTTATATATAGAAGAGCTATAAAACCAATAGTTAAGGAAACAAATCACTTACCATATTTTTGATAGTAAGTGATTGTATTCCGAGTGGGCCCACCTGGGCTCGAACCAGGGACCCCCTGATTATGAGTCAGGTGCTCTAACCAGCTGAGCTATAGGCCCGAAAAAAACAAAAGCTTCTTTATCTAAAAAGCAAACTATTGTAATTTCGTTTTGTAAGCTTCCTATTAAATAACTTCAATAGAAACTTAATGGTTTCAATAAGAAATACAAGTATTTTTATTGAGTTGCAAAAGTAAGTAAATTATCACAAATAATTATTCTGTTATTTTTACACCTATTTTATTTTATGATTAAACTAAACAACATCATTTTTGACCTGGGCGGAGTGCTATTGGACATCGATTTTAACAGGGTAAAAAAAGCGTTTCAAAATATAGGCGTTTCTGATTTTGATCAGCACTATTCAAAGCTTCAAGCCTCTCATCTGTTTCAAAATCTTGAAATGGGGAAAATTTCAGAAACCGATTTTTACGGTGCTATTAAAAAACAATCTTTAACTCCACTAAATGACGAACAAATTAAGGCTGCCTGGAATAGCATTT
This sequence comes from Chitinophagaceae bacterium, assembly GCA_027484165.1. Lineage (GTDB taxonomy): Bacteria > Bacteroidota > Bacteroidia > Chitinophagales > Chitinophagaceae > Ferruginibacter. The sequence continues at coordinate 8,728 of JAIXWH010000075.1, forward strand.
TAAGAGATTTTCGTATTGAAAGTATGAACTTTCTAAAAGAACTAAAACAGCATTACAGAATTTTTCTACTGAGTAACACGAATAGCATCCATCTAAAAGAAATAAATAACCTATTAAATTTTCAATTAGGTGTTGATCAATTGGATAATTATTTTGAAAAGGCTTATTATTCTCAAAAAGTGGGTAAAAGAAAACCCAACTCAGATATATATCACCATGTTTTAGAGGATGCCCAGCTAAATCCAAAGGAAACGCTGTTTATTGATGATACGAATGTAAATGTAGAAGCAGCTTTAAAAATAGGTTTTCAAGCCCATTTGTTGTTAGAAGGAGAACGTATAGAAAATCTAATTTATTTCAAATAGATTTTATAATTACTATTTAATTTCTTCATAATCAATGTAATCATTATTTTTTTCGTTCTTTTTATCTGTATTTGAAGAAGAAAAACTTTGATTTTTTCTTTGTTGGTTTTCCAAATGATCGTTCATTTCGTTCATTTTCTTTTTGATGTGTTTGGTAGTTTTATATACAGGAATTATAAGTTCAAAAACGAACTTATATATAATATAAAGTACAAATAACTCTAAAACTAACTTAATCATACTGCAAATTTATGCAGATGAAGCTTAATTAGTGCGTTAAAATTTAACAAATCAGCAATGATATTTGTCGGATAACGCATTCCTTACTATATTTGCACTCAGAAAGAACAAGAAGAAGGGAACGGAATCGTTCCCTTCTTCTTTTAAATAACATATGATACCTGCAACGCCATTGGATACTGTAAAGTCAATTTTACAAACTTTGTTAGAAGGTGATATTTTTTTAGTTGACCTAAAAGTAAAACCCACAAACAATATCAAAATTTATCTCGATGCAGATAGTGGACTTGGAATTGAAAGGTGTATTAAAATCAATAGAGCTCTTTACAAGCAAATCGAAGAACAGGGACTTTATCCAGACGGCGACTTTTCGCTGGAAGTTTCTAGTCCGGGAGTAGATGAGCCATTGAAGCTTCTTCGTCAATATATCAAAAACAAAGGAAGAAATGTTGAGGTTACCTATAATGATGGCACAAAAAAAGAAGGAAAACTGTTGGAAGTTGGTGAAGATTCAATAGCTATTGAATACACAGAAGGAAAAGGAAAAAAAGCAGTAGTTCATCAACCCACAATTCCTTTTGCAGAAATAAAACAAACCAAAGTTCTAATAAAATTTTAATTAACAGCAAAAGCCCTGAACCGCAAGGGTTTCGATAAATATCGAAAAAAATGGCGGAGAATAATATGGCAAGCATTAACTTGATAGAATCGTTTCAGGAATTTAAAGAAGCAGAAGGGATTGATCGTCCTACATTGATGAAAGTAATGGAAGATGTTTTCAAAACCTTGATACGTAAAAAATACGGCAGTGATGAAAACTTCGACGTGATTGTAAATGACCAAAAAGGAGATCTGGAGATATTCAGAAGAAGAACTATTGTTGATGATGATGATTTGTATAACACGTTAACAGAAATTGAATATAAGAACGCTATTTTAATTGAGCCAGATTATCAGGTTGGAGAAGAGTTGTATGAAGAGGTTGATATACAAGCAGAATTTGGCCGTAGGGCTATTCTTGCTGGAAAACAAACCCTGGCAGCTCGTATCAACGACTTAAAAAAGAATGTATTAATAAAAAAATACGAAGATCGTGTAGGCGAAATCGTTAGTGGTGAAGTTTATCAGGTTTGGAAGAAAGAAGTTTTGATTTTAGATGAAGATGGAAATGAAATGCTTTTGCCAAAATCTGAACAAATCCCAAGCGATTATTTCAAAAAAGGAGAGTCTGTTCGCGCCGTTGTTAAAAAAGTAGAATTAAAAAATAGTCAGGCTATTATCATCTTGTCTCGTACAAGCCCTGTGTTCCTTGAAAAACTTCTTGAAATTGAAGTTCCTGAAATATTTGATGGATTAATTGTAGTGAAAAAAATTGTAAGAGATCCAGGAGAAAGAGCAAAGGTAGCCGTTGAAAGCTATGATGATAGAATTGACCCAGTTGGAGCTTGTGTAGGTATGAAAGGTAGTCGTATACACGGCATCGTTAGAGAACTTAAAAATGAAAACATCGATGTTATCAACTATACTACAAATGTTCAGCTGTTGATTCAACGTTCTTTAACTCCTGCAAAAATTACAAGTATTGAGCTTGATAATGAAAAGCATCATGCTAATGTGTTTTTAAAACCAGATCAGGTTTCTTTAGCTATAGGTCGCAGAGGGGTTAACATTAAATTAGCCTGCGAATTAACAGGGTATGAAATCGATGTATTCCGCGACAACGAAGGCGAAGAAGAAGAGTTTGATATTGACTTGGAAGAATTCAGTGATGAAATTGAACCATGGATTATCGATGAGTTGAAGAGAGTGGGTTGCGATACGGCACGTTCAGTGTTGGATTTAACAGCAGAAGAATTAGAACGCAGAACAGATTTGGAAAAAGAAACCATTGCTGAAATCAGAAAAGTGTTGACTGAAGAGTTTGAAAGGGAGTAAACTCAGCAATTATCAATAGAAGCTAAATTAGTAATCAAAAAACAAAACATTGCAAACTGTGAAGGTTTGCAGTAATAAAAAGAATGTCAGAAGTAAATACACCAAGGTTAATGGCTGCGGCCAAGGAATTCAATATAGGTACCAATACCTTGATTGATTTCCTTGTGTCTAAAAACTTTAAAGCAGATGATCTCAAGCCTTCAACGAAGCTTTCGGAAGAAATGTATCGTGTGTTGCAGGCAGAGTTTCAACAAGATAAAGTAGCCAAAGAAAAAGCAGAACAGTTAGATTTACCCAAAGGATCTTCTGCAGAACATAAAAAGAAAAAAGACGAGGAAGATCTTTCAATAAAAAAGAAGGAAGAAAAACTAAAGGTGGTTACACCTGAACCAGAAACTCCTGCCATTCCAACAACAGAAACTCCCGCTGATAAAACCAAGGAAGACGAGATCACAAAAATTGTTGCTCCGGAATTGGAAGGCCCTAAGGTGTTAGATAAAATAGATTTAGCCGCTATCGATTCCTCAACAAGACCTAAAAAAGGGAAAAAGAAAGAAGAGGTAACATCGCCAGAGCCAGCCCAACAGCCAACAGAAACTCAACAGACAATAATAGAAGAGCCAACTACTCCTCCAGTAGAAGAGCCAGTTTTGCCGCCGGTAATTACCAACATATCAATTGATAAATTATCGGGCCCTAAAATTTTAGGAAAAATTGATTTACCAGTTGATAGTGATACTCGACCTAAAAGAGAAACAGCTGAAGAGAAACAAAAACGCAAAAGAATACCGATTCAAAAAAAGCCAGGACAGGATGGAGCTCCTCACAGAGGTAACAAAGCGATACCTGATGGAAGAGATGCTCAAAGCAGACCTGGACAAGGAGGTAATCGTTTTCAAAAACCTTCGGGCGGCGCTGGAAAGAAACCGGAAGAAAAAATTATCGACGCTAAAGAAATTCAGGAAAAACTCAAACAAACTCAGGCTAAACTTGCAGGTGCAGGTGGAAGAGGTAAGAGTTTAAAAGCTAAATACAGAAAAGCGAAGAGAGAAGAGGCTGCAGAAAATATGGGTGATGGATCAGAAACAAGTAACAAATTACAGGTAACCGAATTTATATCAGTAAGTGAATTAGCAGGTTTGATGGATGTTAGTTTTGCCGATATCATAAGCAAGTGTATGAATCTCGGCATCATGGTTTCTATCAATCAGCGTTTAGAAGCCGATGTTATTGAGTTGGTTGCCAGCGAATTTAATTACGAAGTAGAATTTATTGGTGTTGACGATGCAGCAGAATTGGAAGTGGAGGAAGAAGAAGATGCACCTGAAGATTTAAAACCAAGAGCACCAATTGTTACTATCATGGGTCACGTTGATCATGGTAAAACATCATTGCTCGATTATATTAGAAATACAAATGTTATTGCCGGTGAGGCCGGAGGTATTACTCAGCATATTGGAGCATATGAAGTTACTTTGGCTGATGGAAGAGAAATTACATTCCTCGATACTCCAGGTCACGAAGCGTTTACGGCTATGCGTGCCCGTGGTGCTAAAGTAACAGATATCGCAGTGATTGTGGTTGCTGCGGATGATGCAGTGATGCCTCAAACTAAAGAAGCGATTTCACATGCACAGGCAGCTAATGTTCCGATGATTTTTGCAATTAACAAAGTTGATAAAGACGGAGCAAATCCTGAAAAAATTAAAGAACAACTTGCTTCGATGAATATTCTCGTTGAAAGCTGGGGTGGTAAATTCCAAAGTCAGGAAATCAGTGCAAAGAAAGGAATGAACATTGATTTGCTATTGGAAAAGATATTGTTGGAAACTGATTTATTGGAATTAAAAGCTAATCCTGATAAACAAGCCAACGGAACTATAATTGAAGCGTCTTTGGATAAAGGACGTGGATACGTAGCAACCATATTGGTTCAAAATGGTACGCTTCGTCAGGGAGACATGATTGTATCCGGACAGTATTTTGGTAAGGTGAAAGCAATGTACAATGAAAGAAATCAACGTGTGGAAGAAGCACCACCATCAACACCTGTGTTGATCTTAGGTTTGAATGGCGCTCCTCAGGCGGGTGAGACTTTCAAAGTATTTGAAAATGAAGCTGACGCAAGAGAAACTGCATATAAGCGCGGACAAATTTTGCGTGAGCAAGGTATGCGCGCTAAAAAACATATTACGCTTGATGAAATCGGTCGTCGTTTAGCGTTAGGTAACTTTAAAGAATTAAATGTAATCATCAAGGGTGACGTGGATGGATCGGTTGAAGCGTTGAGTGATTCATTACAAAAATTAAGTACAGAAGAAATTGTGGTGAAAGTAATTCACAAAGCGGTGGGTGCAATTACTGAAAGTGATGTAACCTTAGCAAATGCATCTGATGCGATTATCATTGGTTTCAATGTTCGTCCTTCAATTCAAGCGGCTCGTTTGGCTGAGAACGAATCAATCCAAATTAAACTTTACTCAATCATCTACAACGCAATCGAAGAAATCAGAAGTGCGATGGAAGGTATGTTGGAGCCAACTGTTGAAGAAAAGATTTTAGCAAACGTTGAAATTAAAGAAACTTATCGTTTTGATAAAGCAACAGTTGCTGGATGTCAGGTACTTGATGGAAAGATGGCAAGAAACAACAGAATTAGATTGGTAAGAGATGGTATTGTAATCTTCACCGGAGAATTGGCGAGCTTGAAACGATTCCGTGATGACGCCAAAGAAGTGACTTCAGGCATGGAGTGCGGATTGGTAATCAGAAACTATAACGACATTAAAGTTGGAGATATCGTTGAAGCGTTTGAAGAAGTAGAAGTGAAGAGAACGTTGTAACAAAAGTTCAAAAGGTTTTAAGGTTTAATGAGTTCAATATGTAAAGCTTTTCAACCGATACAATATTTAACGAATTGTAAAAGAAACGAAGATTAATTTTGCAGACACTTTTTAAGTTTTAGTTGATTGTTTCAAAAGTTTATGAGGTTTCAAAGGTTTAAAGGGTTAACCTATTCAACTTATTGAACGTTTTCAACTCATTAAACATATTTCATTCCATTATGATTAAAAATAAAATTTTACTTTCTTTACTTTCACTTATAGTTGTGTTTGCTGCATATGCACAACCTCAAAAAGTAATCGCCGACAAAATTGTTGCGGTTGTTGGAAATAAAATTATTTTAAAGAGTGATATTGATAATACAATCCTTGACATGCAGCGTCAGGGTATAGACGTTCCTGAAGATGCGAGATGTTTGAGCTTGGAGCAATCTATGGGCGTAAAAGCTTTGGTACTCCAGGCAGAAAAAGATTCGCTTCCTGTTACAGATGAAGAAGTTGAAGCAGACATCGATAATCAAATCCGTTTTTTCATTAATCAATATGGATCCAAAGAAGAAGTTGAAAAAATTGCCGGCAAATCGCTATATCAATTAAAAGAAGATTTCAAGCAAGGTTTCAGAGAACGTAAGTTGGCTTCAATGATGAGAAATAAAATTGTTGAAGATGTAAAAATCACACCCAATGAAGTAAAGCATTATTTCGAAAGTATTCCAACTGATAGTTTACCTTATTATGAATCTGAAGTTGAAATCGGACAAATACTTGTATATCCAAAAGCTAGCAGAGAAGCGGAAGAATATTGTATTGAACAGCTTAGAGGATATAAATCACAAATTGAATCCGGAAAAAAAGATTTTGCAACAGTCGCATCTATTAACACAGAAGATCCTGGAAGTAAAGACAGAGGTGGAATGTATGAGATCAACAGAAATCAGAAAGATTTAGACCCTCTATGGTTGTCAAAAGCATACACATTAAAAGAAGGACAAGTTTCGAATCCTTTCAAAACAAAATTCGGATATCATATCATTCAATTGGTAAGCCGAGCAGGAGATGATGCAGTTGTTAGACATATTTTGAAAGTGCCTCAGGTTACTCAGGTTGAATTGAAAGAAGGGCTTCAAAAAATGGATAGCGTAAGATCAAAATTAATTGCAGGTACAATTGATTTTGGTGCAGCAGTATCAAAATACAGCGATGATGAGTCGAGCAAGTTTACTGCAGGAATGATACAAGGTAGAGAAGGATCTTTTTTAACCATAGATCAATTAGATAAAAGTTTGGTTTTAAAATTGAAAGAATTAAAAGTTGGAGAATTTTCTCAACCGATGGAATATACTGATGAGAGAGGTAAAAAGGGAATAAGAATAGTATATTTAAAATCAAAAACAGAACCTCATCGTGAAAATTTAAAAGACGATTACAACAGAGTTTCACAAAAAGCTATAGAGCAAAAGAAGGAAGACGCATTGGAAAAATGGTTCAATAATAAAATTAACGGATATTATATCATGATTGACGAGGAGTATAAAACTTGTCCAACTTTAAAGAAGTGGGTTGATATTGCAAATGCGATTTCAAAATAAGGTTTCATAAGTTCAATAGGTTTCAGTTTTTTAATACTCCAAATCATCAAATCATCAAATCTCCAAATCATATCTTTAAGTCTTGATAGAAAAAAAGAAAGTAGTAGGTGCATCTGAAAATGCAGTTTTAGTTGGATTGATACAAAAAGATCAAACGGAACAGCAGGTAAATGAGTATCTTGATGAACTTGCGTTCTTGGCTGAAACTGCAGGGGCTATTACAGTTAAGCGTTTTACACAGAAGATGTCAAATCCAGACAGTAAAACTTTCTTAGGAAAGGGTAAGCTCGAAGAGATTAAAAATTTCATATCATTTAAAGGGAACATTGATTTAGTCATATTTGATGATGAGTTAACCGGCGCCCAAATCATCAACATTGAAAAAGTAATCGAAAAAAAAATCATCGACAGAAGTGATTTGATTTTAGACATATTTGCAAGCAGAGCAAAAACAGCACAGGCTAAAACGCAGGTAGAGTTAGCCCAATATCAATATATTCTTCCAAGATTAAAAGGAATGTGGAAGCACTTGGAAAGACAGGGTGGCGGAGTAGGAACGAGAGGTCCGGGTGAAACAGAAATAGAAACTGATCGCCGTATAGTAAAAGACAAAATTGCTTTACTACGTAAACGCTTAGCCGAAATAGACAAACAATCTTTCACCCAAAGAAAAGAGAGAGGAGAATTTATACGCGTTGCATTAGTAGGATATACCAACGTAGGCAAATCAACATTGATGAATGTGTTGAGTAAGAGTGAAGTGTTTGCAGAAAATAAACTATTTGCAACATTAGA
>JAIXWH010000029.1 GCA_027484165.1 Chitinophagaceae bacterium
ATTGAAATTTCAAGAAGAATAAAGAATGCAAATGTTGATCAGATTAATCATATAGAATCAGAAAAAATAATTACAAATTTAACTCAAAATATTTCTTTACAGCCATACGATTACATCATTGTTAAATCGATTATCGGATATATTGAACAGCGCTCAGTAATTATAAATGGTGACGTTAAAATATCTGGTAAATTTATTCTACAAAAAAGCGAGGAGCGTATTTTGGATATCATCAACAGGGCTCAAGGATTTCGTGCTTCAGCCGATAGCAGTTTTGTTACAATAAGAAGAAAGAATAAAAACAACGCTTCATTAAAAGACAGAGAGATTTTGTTTCAAAGAGTATTAAATATTGATACAGATAGTATTGAGGCCAATAAAAAACTACAATATGAAATCTATAAAAATTATGAAGCAATAAGTGTTAATTTGACAAAATTATTAAAAGATTCTTCCTCTTCAGAAAACCTCATTCTTGAAGATGGTGATATATTGACCGTTGAAAAAAACAATAACCTGGTTAAAGTTTCAGGAGAAGTGTATTATCCAACAACTCTCCCATTTGTAAATGGCAGAAGCGCCAAATATTTTATCAAATTAGCGGGCAGTTTCATGCCTACAGCAAGAAAATCCGGAACAATTGTGATATATCCTAATGGAAAAGCCAAAGCTGTTAAGAGATTTTTATTTTTCAAATTTTATCCGAAAGTAACTTCCAAATCAGAAGTTTTCATTCCTCAGAAAAACAAAGAGAGTAAGATAAGAACTACTCCTGCAGAGTTAGCTGTTTTTGTTTCTGCATTGGGAGTAATAGCTAACGTGTTAATTAATCTGATTAAATAAATAATACCATTGTTGCAAAATAAACTAGCGTTCTAATGGATAACAATTCAACTTCAATAAATTCCAATGATATTACTTTGACTGGTTTCTTAAATCAGATAAAGAAATTATGGTGGTTCTTCTTAATTGTTTCAATTTTATTTGGAGTAGCAGGAGTACTTTATGCTCATTTTAAAAGCCCTATTTATCAAAGTAGATTAACTTTTGCTTTAGATGATGGAGGCTCACAAAATGAATTGTCTGGCGCAAGAAGTATAGCAAGCCAATTAGGAATTAATGTTGGTGGTAATGCAAATGTTTTTGCGGATGACAATATTATCGAAATCATGCTAAGCAGAAGAATTATCGAAAAGGTGTTGACTTCTGAAGAAATCTTCAATAACAAAAGGTATAAATTGGTTGAGTATTATTTAAATGAATCTAGAGTTAGAAAGAATGCTCCCAATGATTCAAAACTTAATAATATTCACTTTCCTACAGGTCAGCTTAGGGCATCCTATACTTATGATCAGGACAGCGTTTTGTTTCTTGCCTATACCGATTTTACGAATGATTTGATATTTGTGAACAGACCAGACAAAAAATTAAATTTATTTCAGGTCCGAGTTTCAAGTTTTAATGAAAAGTTTTCAAAAATATTTACAGACAGGCTTGTATCAGAAACAGATAGTTTTTACACAGAAATATGCACAAAAAAGGCAAAAGAAAACTTAGCGATTTTGGAACAAAGAGTGGAGAACATGCGAGGTAACTTACACTCAAGTATAAGTACTAAAGCAATCTCCACTGATGCAAATTTAAATCCCGCATTTTCTGAAACAACAATACCATTTCAAAAGGAACAAGTCAATATAGAAGTTTATGGCGAGTCGTATGCAGAAATGTTTAAGAATTTAGAAATTGCCTGGTTTCAATACTTGAAAAAAATTCCTTTAATGCAAATCATTGATCATGCAGATTATCCAATGTTAAGAATAAAAACAAGCAGAATATTGTCCGGATTGGCTTTTTCATTGATCGGCCTTCTACTAATTACTGGATTATTTTATTTAAGACTATTATTTAAATCAACTTCACAAAAAATTAAATAAAATCAATTCTTTTTAAAATATTGATGAAATCAAAAATAAAAAATTTTTACTCAAGTGCTTTACAAGCGTACACTAAACTTGGTAAAAATGTAGTTTGGTTAATTATATTATTTCTTGTTACTGCGATTAGTCAATTTGTTTTATTTGCATTAATTACAAGAGGATTGGGTAAAGAATATATGGGTCTTTGGGCACTTGTTATTGCATCTACTTCAATTGGTCAAATTAGCAGTTTTGGTTTCAGTAATGGATTAATTAGATTTCTCCCGGAACTAGTGTTAAAAAATGAGTATCAGAAAGTTTCAAAAATGGTTGGCACAATTAATTTATGTAATATCGTATTTTCTATTCCAGTTTTATTCCTTCTTTATTTTTTAGTTCAGTTATATGCTCACCAATTGTTAGACGAGTATAAATTTGAACTTTTTAATACACTTACGATATGGTCAATGACAGCAGTGTTTATTAATAATTTGTTTTCGGTATATATATGTTTGTTTGATGGATTTCAAAAGTTTTATACAAGATGTTTTATACAGATATCAGGCTGGATTTTATTTTTGATTCTAGTAATCATATTGCTACCTAAATATCATCTCTTAGGTGTTGCTATTGCATTTTTAATTCAGGCATTATGGCAATTAATAATTGGAATATTATTAGCTGCAAAACACAATATAATTAGAAATGGTTTTATTCTCGGATTTGATAAATCGTCCTTCACAATCATTTCCTCTTTCGGTATTAAATCTCAATCTATAAGTATAATGGTGATGTTTTTTGATCCAGTTATAAAATTCTTTATTACAAAGAAACTAGGATTGAGCGGTACAGTATATTATGAACTAGCCAACAAGTTAACTATTCAAAATAGAAATTTAATTGTAAACACTAATTTGGTTGTTATTCCTAAAATGGTAATTGAAAACAACAATGGAGGCGCGGAAGATTATTTTCGAAAGGTAACTACAAGAAATACTTATATTTCTGTTTTTTTGGGCTTTATCACTTTAATTTTTGCACCATTGGCAATCTATATTTTTACTAAACAATTTGATCTGCGTCTGATGTCTATAGTTGCTATTATTAATGTGGGTTGGATTTGTAATATCATAACATCTATACATTACCACAGTTGTAATGCTTTAGATAAATTAAACAGAATCATCATCGTACATTTTATTTATGCCGCTGTAGCATTTATCACTTTCGAATTAATGAAAAATTTTCAATTATCTGGTTTCTTCTATTATTTAGTGCCACCATTAGCATTGTTTTTAGGAAGTATATATAATTCATATGTTTTGATTCGATTTAAATCTTCATTTGAATGGCTTTATAATAAAGCTTTTATATTATTTATAATTATTTCTGCACTCATATCAATAAATGCATTTTACAATTTCACCAATATGTATTTTATTCTCTTACCGGGAATCATCATTTTTTCAATATTGGTCTGGAGAAAAAAAATCTTCCATTCATTAAACGACAATAACTTAAATAGATGAAACCAGATTTGTTGCTTTCTTCCAATGATATTTGGGGCGCGATACTTTGTCTTATTTTTTCATTGATATTTTTTAAAATTCTTGCTAAAAAATATTTTAACAATCTCCATTCTTATAAACTTTTCCTTTTTGGTTTTTATTTAAGAATAATAGGATTATTGGCTTCCGCAATTTTTAATTTGTATATAGTAAAAGCAGACAGTACAAAGTTTTTTTCTTCTGCCAAATCAATATCAAGAGCCATGCATGAATTGCAAATCAAGGACTTTGTAAAAATATTTTATATCGATTTTTTTTCCTTACCATTTAAAATCAAATGTTTTTTTTCAAATGATGAATATTTTAATTTGGTTTACGACAGCAATAGAACACTTGTACATATAGCAGGAATTATTTCATATTTTACTTTTGATTCTTATTTAGCAATCTCGTTCTTCTTTTCACTTTGGTCTTATATTGGATTATGGTTGATTTATAGTGCTATAGTTAAAAATAATTTAAGTAATAACAAGTTGTTTTACATTTTTATAATAGCTTACCCATCATTATGTTTCTGGACCACAGGAATAATGAAAGAGCCTATATGTGTGGGTGCAATTGGTGTACTTTTTTATTTTATTTTCAATAAGTTCAAAAGCAAGTCAGAAGTAATGACTTTTGGCTTGCTTGCTCTTTTATCATCTTTTTTATTAATCAAAATCAAATCCTATCTTTTTATAGCCTTTATTTTGTCTGTAGCTATATCTTATTTTATTTATAAAATTTCAATGGCAAAGAAACTACTCAGATATATTTTTTCATTTCTTTTTTCAATAACATTAATTTTCTTTTTTTATAAAAACAAACAGTTACTGCAAAATCAGGCAATTGAAATAATATCCGGAGAAATAAGCGACAGAATCACTACGGTTACAACCTCACAGTTAAGCCATGGCGGTTCGAGTTATAATTTGGGAGAGTTTGAACTAAGCGGATGGGGTATGATAAAATATGTATTGGCGTCGATAAATGTAGCATTATTCAGACCCTACTTTTGGGAGTACTTTAATCCTCTGGTTTTATTGTCATCTCTAGAAGGGATATTAATGATGTTTATGGTGTTTTATATTATAATTAAAAAGAAATTATTTGGCATCATAAAAATCTTTAAAAGTTCCTTTGTATTGATGTTTTCATTTTTTTATACCATCTTGCTTGCTATCATGATAGGCGGAATTGCATTTAATTTTGGAACACTAGCAAGATATAAAGTACCCCTCACGCCATTTTTCTTTATATTCTTTATTATTTTATACTCAGATGTTTCATTCGATAGAAAACTATCTAAAAATTAATATAGTTTTACGCACATCAAAAAATTAGAACATTTATTTGTAATAAGATTATAATCAAATTGATGAAAAAAGTAGTACATATTGTTCCAACTTTTGAATTAGGCGGAGTTCAGACAGGTATATTGTATTCGTTAAATGAATTAAGGGAAAAATATGATTATAAAGTTTTAGTTATTGGTATTATAGATTATAAATGGTTACAAACTCAATCAAAAATAAATCCAGACCAAATTATTTGGTCTGGAACAAATAGTATTATTCTTGGCTGGTTAAAAGCGTATTACATTTTAAAGAAGGAAAATCCCACAATAATTATCTCATCTTTATGGAAGTCTGTCATTTTATCTGTCGTTTATAAATTATTAAATCAAAAAACAAAACTTATTGGTTTCTTTCATACAACAAGACATGTTCATCAATTGAATAATTTATTTTTAAAAATAATTGGAAAAATTCAAGATAGGGCATTTGCAGATTCTGAAGTTGTAAAAAAATACATCGAAAAAAAATATTCAATATCAAAAACAGACATCATCCCATTTAACTTCAAATTCAATAAAGAAGAAATAGAGCACAAAAAGGTAATCAATAGAAACTGCGTTAAACTCTGTTACTTCGGAAGATTCAAAAAAGAAAAAGGTATTTACCGATCCCTTGCATTTTGCCAATTATTAAAAATTAATAATATCGAATTTCAATTTGACATGTATGGGGAGGGTGATATTGAAAATCTTCAGTTGATGATTAAGAAATATCAAATAGAAGATAAAGTTACAATTCATGAAGTACTTCCATTGCATCAAGTATTGAATATCATGAAAAACTTTGATTTCTTGCTTCAATTGAGTGATCATGAGGGAATGGCTTTGTCTGTAGTTGAGGCAATGAGTGTTGGACTAGTTGCTATTGTAACTCCAGTAGGCGAGATAGCGAATTATTCAAAAGATGGCTATAATGCAATTTGGTTAGAACCCAATTTTGATGAAAACTTGGAAATGCTGGTACAAAAAGTAAAGGAAGTAATTTTAGACGAAAATAGATACTATCAGATGTCCATCGCTGCACAAAAATCATTCGTTCATTATAATACCTACAGTGAGGCAATGATAGCTGCACTCGAAAGATTAGAAAACTAACACCACCTCAAACCTATTATTGCAACCTATTATTGTGTATCTTCTCTTACTTTATTGTGTTTTTTCATACTTTTGTCTCCATTAAATTATCATGCAAACAATATTAATTACCGGCGGAGCCGGATTTATCGGATCACATCTTACTCGGCTGTTTGTAACAAAATATCCAGAGTATAAAATCGTTAATCTTGATGCGCTTACCTATGCCGGAAATCTGAGTAATTTAACAGATATCGAACAAGCAAATAATTACAGTTTTGTAAAAGGAGATATTGCAGATATGGATTTGGTGAAATCGCTTTTCCAAACCCACCAATTTACTGGGGTTTTACATTGTGCTGCAGAAAGTCATGTTGACAGATCGATTAC
>JAIXWH010000093.1 GCA_027484165.1 Chitinophagaceae bacterium
ATGTGCAGGTAATCACTGCAGGAAATGAAGAAGTAATTGTAAGAGTATTGGATCTTCAGGGAAGATTTATCAAGTCGGTAAAAGTTGCATCAGGCAAAACTTTGAACATTGGTTCAGAGTTGAAAGCAGGTGCATACTTCATCGAAGTAAGACAAGGTAAGGAGGTGAAGACGACCAGAGTGATTAAGTTTTAATTATCAATAGCCCACCATTTAAATGGTGGGCTATTGTTTCAATCTTTAAATTAATTTGACTGATACAAGGCCCGCTCCTTAATTGGGGTGGGTTTTTTATTGTCAAAAAATATCATAACTATAAGCAGAAACAGGAATTTGAACAATTGTAAGTAAAAATTGTATTACAATTATATAAACGTGCAATTATGAACTCTTTTACCATAAAAGACCTCGAAAACTTATCCGGAGTAAAGGCCCATACCTTAAGGATTTGGGAGCAACGCTATAATTTTTTAAAACCCAATCGGACTTTTACCAATATCCGCTATTACACCAACGAAGAGTTAAAAACGATATTAAACGTTTCATTGCTTAATAAATACGGTTTTAAAATCTCTCACATCGACAGAATGAAAACTTCTGAATTGAAAGAAAAAGTGTTGGGATTGAATCAACAAGAAGCTCAATTAGAAAGAATTGTAAATGAATTGGTGTCGTATATGATTGATCTAAATACGACTGAATTTGAAAATACGATTGACACTTATATTAAGGTAAGAGGTATAGAAAGAACCATCACACAAATCATCTTCAGCTATATGGAGAAAATAGGGGTGCTATGGCTTACTAATCATATCAATCCTGCACAGGAGCATTTGGTAACCAATATTATACGACAAAAATTAATTGTTGGAATCGAAGGTCTTGAAACTCCTGTTAATTATAAAAAAACGGTTTTATTGTTTCTGCCTGAAGCTGAATATCATGAACTGGGCCTTCTTTTTACCTATTATTTATTGAAGAAAAAAGGAGTGAATGCGATTTATCTGGGTTGCAACGTTCCTTTATCTGATGTGGGATATGTTGTTAATGTAAAGAAGCCAGACTATCTTTATTGTCACATCACCCGACCAGGCCATAACTTTAATTTTGATAAGTTCATGACCAATATCTCTAAAAATTTCTCATCTACTCCTTGTATCATCTCTGGTCAAATCATTCAGAACTACGAAAAAAAGCTTCAACCTCCAGTTGTTTTCAAAAGAAACATATCAGAAGTTATGGAATTTATTTCTAATTTGTAGAAGAAAATTAAAAAAATATTAAACAAAAACTGCGATAAAAAGAATTACAATGTTTAACTTCACGCCCTAAATGTTAAACAGTATGTCTAATCAAGAATTTGAAAACATCTTAATCGCTAATGTTGATTTCTTAAAACCATTTGCGTTTACACTTACACGGGACACAGAATCTGCCAAAGATCTAACTCAGGAAACGCTTTTCAGAGCTCTATCTAATAAAGAAAAATACAATGTTGGTACAAACATAAAAGCATGGATGTACACTATCATGCGTAACATCTTTATCAATGATTATAGAAAAAAGTCAAGACAAAATGTGGTGTTTGATCATTCTCCAAACGACTTTTTGATTGATAACAATCAAGGAGCAATTTCCAATTTAGCCGAATCAAAACTTAAACTAAAAGAAATACAAGCGGCCATTCAAAGACTACCGGAAATTTTTAAAAATCCTTTCATATTGTATTACGAAGGTTACAAATACAACGAAATTTCAACGTACCTTCAAGAACCCTTAGGGACAGTTAAAAGCAGGATTCATTTTGCTCGCAAACTGCTTAAGGAGGAAATTGTAAGATATTGACCAAAAATATCTACAAAGATAATTTTATTTAATACTTTTCACCGGTGAAAAAATTAGTTGTAATAGGAAGTGGTTTCGCAGGGATGTCTGCGGCTACTTTTATGGCCAAGGCAGGTTGGGATGTGACGGTACTTGAAAAAAACAATATGCCTGGAGGACGTGGAAGAAAATTTTCTTCAGATGGCTTCCTTTTTGATATGGGCCCAAGCTGGTACTGGATGCCTGATGTGTTTGAAAGGTATTTCAATTTGTTTGGCAAAAAAGTATCCGACTATTATGAATTGATAAGATTGAATCCTTCGTATCGTGTCTATTATAACAATGACAAGCTTGATATTCCCGCAGATTATAATGAGCTGAAAAATTTATTTGAAAGCATTGAACCCGGTAGCGCTAAACAATTGGATTTGTTTATGGATGAAGCGCATTATAAGTATCAGGTCGGTATTCATAAATTGGTTCATAAGCCAGGAAGAAGTGTAACAGAATTTCTTG
Organism: Chitinophagaceae bacterium; assembly: GCA_027484165.1. Lineage (GTDB taxonomy): Bacteria > Bacteroidota > Bacteroidia > Chitinophagales > Chitinophagaceae > Ferruginibacter. The sequence goes on from JAIXWH010000093.1 coordinate 2,340, forward strand.
ATATGGATTTGGCAAAAGGGTTATTTAAGCTGGATGTATTTACCTCAATGAAAAAACACGTAGGTAAATATTTTAAAAATCCCAAGTTGGTTCAATTGATGGAATTTCCTGTTTTATTTCTTGGAGCCTTGCCCGCAGATATTCCAGCATTATACAGTTTGATGAATTATGCAGACATCAAATTGGGAACCTGGTATCCCAAAGGCGGGATGTATAATATTGCTAATGCCATGTATCAATTGGCATTGGAGCAAGGTGTAAAATTTCATTTCAATACTAACGTAAAAAAAATCAATACGGTTAATGCTGTTGCTAATAAAGTGATTGCGTCTACAGCTGATAGTGAGTTTACAGAATTTGAGGCAGATGTGGTAATTGGCGGAGCAGATTATCATTTTGTAGAAACTCAATTACTTGAAAAAAACAACCGAAGCTACACTGAAGAATATTGGAACCAAAGAGTGATGGCTCCTTCTTGCTTATTGTTTTATGTGGGTTTAAATAAAAAACTCACTGGGGTTAAACATCATACACTTTTCTTTGATGTTGATTTTGATCAGCACGGAAAAGAAATATATCAAAATCCTCAATGGCCATCGGAACCTTTATTTTATGTAAGTGCTACTTCGGTAACCGATGATTCTGTTGCTCCGGCAAATTGTGAGAATCTGTTTTTTCTGATTCCAATTGCAGCCGACTTAAAAGGAGATGATGAATCGACCAGAGAAAAATATTTTGAAAAGATTTTACTCAGGTATGAAAAATCAATTGGTCAATCAGTTAAAGACTCGATTATTTATAAGAAATCATATTGTGTATCTGATTTCAAGGAAGATTATAATGCATTTAAAGGCAATGCATATGGACTGGCAAATACATTAATGCAAACTTCAATTTTGAAGCCATCATTAAAAAGTAAGAAGGTGAAGAATTTATTTTATACGGGACAATTAACTGTGCCCGGACCTGGCGTACCCCCTTCATTAATCAGTGGCGAAGTGGTATCCAAAGAAATACTAAAACAATATAATTAATTACTTATGCTATCACTATTTGATGAGGTAAGTTATCAATGCAGTCAAATCACTACTGAAAGATACAGTACATCCTTCAGTAGTGCAATAAAATTACTTCATAAAGATTTGCATGAACCTATTTATAATATTTATGGCTTTGTAAGATTTGCAGATGAAATTGTAGATACTTTTCATGAATATGATAAAAGAACTTTGCTTCAGGACTTCAAGAAAGAAACTTACCTATCTTTTGAGAGAGGCATTAGCTTAAACCCCATTTTGAATTCATTTCAAAAAGTGGTGAATCAATATAATATAGATACCGAATTAGTAGATGCTTTTTTTGCCAGTATGGAATCTGATTTAGATAAACATAAGTATGATGAACAGGGGTATAAAAATTACATTTATGGTAGCGCAGAAGTGGTTGGCTTGATGTGTTTGTATGTTTTTTGTGAAGGCAATTTAAATGAATACGTAAAGTTGAAGCCTTATGCGATGGCGTTAGGTTCAGCATTTCAAAAAATAAATTTCCTAAGAGATGTAAAGGCTGATTCACAGGTATTGAACCGTGTTTACTTTCCAAACGTAGATTTTTCCAACTTCACAGCTGTCATAAAAAAAGAAATAGAAGCAGATATAGCTGCTGATTTTAAAAAAGGCTATGAAGGGATTTTAATGCTTCCTAAGAAGGCAAGATTTGGGGTTTATGTTGCTTATCAATATTATATTTCTCTTTTTGAAAAAATAAAAAAATCACAACCGGCTAATTTATTAGAATCAAGAATAAGAGTACCTGATATTTCAAAAGCATTCATTTTAATGTCTGCAAAATTAAGAAGTCAATTAAATCTATTATAAAATAAAATTTATTATTAAGTGCCAGAAGTAATTTTAGTTGACGAAAATGATTTTCCAATTGGAAAAATGGAGAAAATGGAAGTACACGAAAAGGGTTTGCTTCACAGAGCTTTCAGCGTTTTCATTTATAATAAAAAAGGTGAAATGCTTTTGCAACAGAGAGCTTCTAATAAATATCATAGTCCCAACCTATGGTCTAATGCTTGTTGTAGTCATCCAACACCAGGAGAAAATACAATAGATGCAGCACACAGAAGGTTGAAAGAAGAATTAGGTTTTGATACAGAGTTAACGCCATTGTTTCAGTTCACCTACAAAATCAATTTTGATAACGGACTCACCGAGTATGAATATGACCATGTTTTTATTGGTACCTATGATGGAGAAATTAATCCGGATCACAATGAAGTAAAAGATTATTGTTTTATGAAACAGGATGCTATCAGAGAAAGTTTGGACCAATATCAAAACAAATACTCTTCTTGGTTTTATATAGCGTTTAAAAAATTGGAATCCCATTTTACAAATACTCATTTAGTTAATGCATAAAATGCAAAGAGAAAAAGTAGTTGTAATAGGAAGTGGAATTGCTGGAATGGCTGCATCAATAAGACTTGCATCACATGGTTTTAAAGTTGAAGTATACGAAACCAATGATTATCCAGGCGGTAAGTTGTCATTTTTTGAAAACGCAGGTTATAAGTTTGATGCCGGACCATCTTTATTTACCCAGCCCCAAAATATTGAAGAGCTCTTTATAGTTGCACAAGAACCCATCACCCATTATTTAAACTATGTTTCTGTTGATGTTTCCTGTAATTATTTTTTTGAAAATGGAAAAAGACTTACAGCCTATACCAATAAAGAAAAGTTATATGAAGAATTTCGAGAGCAATTAGAAGAATCTCCTGAAAGCATAAAGAGGTATTTGACAAATGCAGAAAAACTTTATGAAAATGTGGGTAATATTTTTTTAAATTACTCCTTACATAAAAGTAAAACCTGGTTGCACCAAAGAGTGTTGAAAGCGCTATCAGCTGTTAAAACATCTTATTTATTTGGAACATTAAATCAACACAATAATTCTGTTTTTAAATCAGAAGAAACCATACAAATATTCAATCGTTTTGCAACCTACAATGGGAGTAACCCTTTTAAAGCCCCGGGTATGCTGAGTTTGATACCTCACTTGGAACAAAACCAGGGAACTTATTATCCCAAAGGTGG
>JAIXWH010000009.1 GCA_027484165.1 Chitinophagaceae bacterium
AATTTAAAGAGAAGAATTTTTGATTTAGAAATAAATCAAAAAAATAAACCCTCTTTAGTTAAGGGTTTATAGTGGAGATTACGAGAGTCGAACTCGTGACCCCTTGCATGCCATGCAAGCTGACTCTACCCTAGAACCCCAGTATTAATAACACTTCTACAAAAAACTTATTTATTTGATACCCAAACGTGACCCAAAATGTTGTTTAGTATTCTGAATTTATGCAAATAAATTTAGAATAAATAATCTAAAGTAAATATATTCAGAAGTACATGAAGCAGCTAAAGAAATGGGGAGATTATTTAATTAAGTTTTTTATGAAAAGTTGCCCAGATATTTTTTTATTTGGCAACAGAAAAACACAAAATAGGTAATTTATTGTTTATTGACTTATCATTATATGTAACTGTTTTATTAGTTCCAAGTAATAATCCATATTCTCCCGGCTTATCAATTTTTATTGTCAATAAATAAGAAGATTCTCCGTATTTTTTTGCCAAAAAGTTAATTCCGTTTTCAACATCCCTCATTAATGCAAACCCATATCTACTTTTACGTAATTCAAGACTTCTCTCTTTTCTTTTTGATTTAAATTTCACTACAGAAAATAATTCTGTAGGGTCAGTCTTATTATCGTCCCACTTTATTAATAATGTTGTTGAATTATTGATATTATCAGAAACAGCATTTGAGCAGCAACCCTCTACAGCTATGGTTAGATGACTTGTTCCCCCAAACCCCATGAGGTTTTGTATTGGAGATAAGGTTTTTTCTAGGGGTGTGAAATTTTGATCACCATTTATAACATATCCCTGACCACTAAAATCCGGCTCACTAATAGATAAATTTTGTGAAAACCCATTGGTAAAGATTGAAGTAAAAAAAAATACTGACAAGATATACTTTTTCATGGTTTTTATTTTTAATTAGTTAATTAAATTGCAACTCAATAGATATAAGATTAAAGTTAATTCACTTTATTTCTATTAATTAGAGCTTTCTTTGCATCTTGTTGTCTCTTGGCTTCTTTTTCAGCATTCTCACGTTGAATTTGTTGCCTACGTTTTTTTTCTCTATCCTCAGCAGCTTTCTTTAGTGTATTTGAATATGATTCTCCACTATTGTTTGTAGATTCATTAGTGGGTTGAACTCTTGGACTGCAGCTGGTGTTCAACAGAAAAAATGCAACTGATGTTAAAAAATAATTTCTTGATTTCATGGCTGTTAAATTTAATATTTTACAAACATACAAAAAAATCCTTTCATGTTAACGTACAGAAAGGAATAAACAAACGTGACTCCCACCAGATACACTAAAGAAGTCCTTCATCAGCAAAACTGAAGTAAGCATCTTCTGGTACAACAATTAAATGGTCCAGTAATGTTATATCCAACAGTTTACAAGATTCTTGTATCTTCTTGGTTATATCCTTATCCTGTAAAGATGGTTGTAGATTACCACTAGGGTGATTGTGGGCAAGAATTACTCCTGTGGCTGCTGTTTTTAATGCAACAGATAATACTAATCTTGGGTCAGCAACAGTTCCTGTTATACCACCTTTACTGAGTTCATATACACCAATAATTCTGTTAGCCCTGTTGGTGTAAAGTACAACAAAGCTTTCCTGTAGAGATATGGTTTCTTCCGGAAAGAACTTTAATAAATGATAGTAGGCATCAGCTGAACTTTTGATAAGTGGGTGATGTACTTTTTTAGGTCTGTAGCTTACTTCAATTTCGGCTAATTTGATATTTGTATTGTTCATATATTTGTAATTAAATAATTTTTATGAAAATTAAATTCACAACCATTTTACTTGCTTTGTCGTTTTCAATTTTTGGGCAAACCAATTCACAATTTTCTCTAAAAAGAGACTCTATTTTTTTTAGTTCAGGGAAAAGAAATCATCAATTTGATGATGGAGATACTTTGTATACAAATTCTGGATATAAATTTTACTATCATCAAGTTTTAAAAATTGGTGCAGGTTCTGGGGAGAAAGGTTATTTTAAATACATTTTTAAAGTCTGCTCTAGTAATACTGATATGTCTTGGGTAGGAACCGGTGGCCTACTGAGTCAAAGTCCTGATAAACAATTTCTTAAAGGTTCATCTGGACATAAAGCATCCTTAATTTCAGCTTTAGATGGGCCAAAACCAACATACAAATCTTATAATTCTAGCTTTGACTTAACTTCATCAATGGCTCCAACGTCTTCAGGCAAAGAGTTTGTTGTTGTAAATTTAAAAAAGACAGGGAGTAAAAATATAGGATATAGTTATAGTCCTGTTATTGCTGAACCTACTGACGGAATTTTTGGAAACAGAAAAGGGAAGCTTATCTTAGCTTCTGAAAGGTATTATATAGATTACGAAAATGCAGTTAATTCTGGAGAGTTGGTATATCAAGGAAAACAACCTATTAATAAAAATTCCACATCGGTTGAAGTGAAATTAATTCAAGATAAAAATGAAAGTATTAGTATTCCTGATGAATTAGCTAAATTGAAAAAGCTTTTTGATGCAGGTGCTATAACAAAAGAAGAATATGATGTTGCAAAGAAAAAGCTTCTAGATAAATTATAATATTTATTACTCAAGAAAACCACCCTTGATTGACAGGGTGGTTTTCTTTTTTAATTCAAATGCCAACATTCCTTCTTCCCTTCCAATAGCTTTTAGTAATTAGCCGATCTGCAAAGCTTTTTAGAATAGTGAGCCTTATGTTATAGGTGCCATTACAAAATGTTTCCTTGTTTAATTTACTAAGAATGTTATTCTGATTGACCTTCCCCCATTTCTTTATCATGTTTCTACAGGAGTTGTAGTTTGTATGTACCTCACAATCCATTTGCTTGTAGCTGACAGTCCATTCTTCAAACAGCTCTACAAATGATTTAGGGGAGGTTTTAGAAACTAAAACTGTTTTTCCAGAATATTAATTAAGTGTACTATCAAAGTTGTCTGTAATAATATCCTGCTCTATTTGTAAGGCAGTCTTTTTTGCTTGAAGAAGATTTAGCTGATTCCAGTTTGATTAGTGAATACCTTTTTTGCAGATGTCTCCACCTTAATCTGATTCTACCATTGTATTCAGTTATTGAAACTGAACCTTTAGAATATTTGTGACCCATTTGTGACCCAAATTGAGTGTTAAAGGGTTACACTTAAGTACCTGATAAAATGCTGTAATAGAAAAAACCCTTACTAAATAAGGGTTTTGTAGTAGTTATTTTGTGGAGAATACGAGAGTCGAACTCGTGACCCCTTGCATGCCATGCAAGTACTCTAGCCAACTGAGCTAATTCCCCGACACTATGTGTATTTGAGAGGTTCAAAGGCTTAAGGTTAGGTATGTTTAGTATGTTTAGTAGGTTTAGTAGGTTTAAACGTTTATGAGATTGAAACAACAAACAATTCTAAATCAGCCTAAAATCATCACATTTTCAAATAGCAACATAAACCACACAACTAATCAACCAATTACCAATCAACCAACTATTACTCTCCCCAAATTTCGGCTTTACCATCCAGCCACTCTTTAACGGAAGCTGTAGTCACTGATTTAGGTCTTTCTAATGCGAATCCTAAAGCTCTGTCCCAACATAAACTTGCTAATACGCCCAATGATCTTGAAACGCCAAATAATACAGTGTAAAATTCGTATTCCATCATTCCATAATGAACAAGTAAGGCGCCGCTATGTGCATCAACGTTAGGCCATGGATTTTTTATTTTTCCCATTGAAGATAAAATTGGGGGAACTGCTTCATATATATTCCAAACGGTTTGCACCAAAGGGTCATTAGGCATGTGTTTTTTACCAAA
>JAIXWH010000079.1 GCA_027484165.1 Chitinophagaceae bacterium
GCTATGGCTATCCTTACTTTACTAAAAGTTTATTGATTACTGAAAATGAATTCAATGAGATATTAAAGGAAGGAATCAATAACATTAAGAAAAGAAAAGATGAAACTAAAGAAAATGGACAAGATCATCCACTAATAATTTATTGTTCCGAACAAAGTCTATATCCCGAACTAGAAGACCAATCCACTGATAGCTGGAAAGCAAATTGTCCTTCTAGACGACGACACCATATCATGATTTCTACATCAAGTCATTCGTGGGGATGTGGATATTGTTGTAAAAAAGGTGGTTTGGAAGAATTGAAAGAATGGATTAACACAAGTAAATAACCTTATCAGAAAGATTGAAAAATCTCCTTTATAGTACTTACAGAATTGGACAAAGTTTTGTTATTCACTTAGCACAACCAAAGAAAGAATAGACTAAATAAATAATTATAAAATAGCTGAAATAATATTGAATCATAATTTAAAACCATTAATATGGGAAATTACCATTTATCCAAAGGAACACTGGATTTGTATTTTAAAAATCACAATCTTGACATATACGAAGACTTAACTAAACGTATCAGTCAATATATATCACCTAAAGACAAAACGATTGATGAAATCCTAAATGAACTAATCAATCTTGAGGATGAACGTGAAGATAGTATTGGTGCGATAATGAGAATTATAAAATTTCAGAGAGATAATGCTAAACTTACAGAAGAGCAAGAAATGAAATTGATTGATTCGAGAAACTTGAAAATATTGATTGCTGAAGTGAAAGAGTTGAAAGAGTGGATGAATGAAAAATGAAACTTATTTTAAGTACCTTAGATTTTATTAACAATATATTCAATAATGCTATAGTTAAACTACTTTTTAAAATTTATATAATACGATAAATATTAACCAAACACTATCTCGTCTAAACCATGGGTCGTTTTTTCTTCGAATTCATCGGCTATTTCAACTAGCTTTTTTAGACTTGCTTGCAATTGAACATAATTGACATGTATTAGATCAAAATTTATTGAGAATGCATAAAAATCATCAATGCTGATTAAATCATAAAGATGAAATGATGAATCTCTTTGTTCTTTGATTTGTTTTTGTAATCTTTTATTTATCCTAAATAAGTAACTCGACAATTCAATTATGAATTTGCCAGGATAAATGCTATTCTTAATTATTATTCTAAATGGGCCTCTTCTATTATTTCGATTAATTAAATTATAATCTCCGATGATTCTGAAATCATCAAGATTAACTTGTGGTTCTAAATGAAAAATTCCTTGTTTTTTTAACTCTTCAGAAATATTAAATAAACATTCGTGAATTTCGTTTTTTTGAGTTCCGATAATTGACATTATTTGCAGCGATAACCCTGTGTCGTTAATTCCCATAAAATATTGATGATCAAATTTCGAACTTATATAAACATCTACTTTTTCAGGCATTTTCTCTATTCGAGTAGAAACAAATGCAATGCCATCATCTTCTATTACACCAACGATGTCGAATGTTTCTGTAAAATGATTGATACTGTTGAATAATTTATTAACCTGATTCACCTCTAGTGTTTTTTGCAAATAAGGATAAAATACATGCAATCTTTCATGAAAATCATTTTTTTGAGCAGCCATCATTTTTCTGTTGCTCATCGAATTAATTCTATCTATTCTTCCGTTACGTTGTTCCATGTCGCTGCAGTTCCATGCTATACCGTAATGATAAATGTTTTGACAGTAAGTATGTAAATCTTCTCCTTCTCTGAAAATATCTGTAGTTACAAGAACATAAGGGAAACCGGGCATTCGAAATTGCGCTGCAATTTTCTCTTTATTCTTTTTTATTCCAGACATTCCTTTAACAGGACTTTGAAATGTTAATTTACCTTCTATTTCACGTTGAATGGTTTTATTTGGAAAATTAACTGACTGAAGCAATGATAAATCATCGATTATTAACTTGATTTCTTTAATGACATCATAAAAACAACTCTCTTTGTCTGAAATTAAAGAAATATAGTTTTCATTGAAAGTTCCATTAGCGCTATCTGCAATATATAATGGTAAAAACCCAATACCGTTTCGAATTGTACTCCTTATTATAGTTACTAAGAATTTGATCTCAGAGAATATTTCCGCTTTTCTTTTCCCTTTTTCTTTTAACCTTATCAAAAAGCTATTGAATTCTTTTTCGAATACTGTCAAAAGTAACTCTGTAATTAATGTTCTTTTACTAACGAGTGAAACTGGATATTCTTCCAAATTAATAATATGTGTTTTGTATTCTTCCTCCTTTACATACTTTAAGAAAGTTTCCTGAACTTCTTTAATATCATCGGCATCACTACCTTTTATATTGATCTCATTCTTTTTTAAAGATTTGTCAAAATAATTGCATATCTGATAATACTCATTTATAAGAAAATAATTCAAATCAAACCAATCTGTTTTATAGATTCGCGATTTTCGGAAGTTTTTTACTGCTGGTTGTCTAAAATAACTATGAAAGAAATATGATTCATCTTCATCATTTTCAAATTCACTATCAGAATCTTCTTTAAGTAGTTCAAGCCATTGATCTTTTGTTTTTAAAACTAATTCATATGCGCATTGCAAGTATTCTTTTTTAAACTTTTCAAGATTTATCTGTTTTACAGTGAAATCGTAGAATTCCTCTCCTTTTTCTAATTCTTTATAATTATGATAAACATGATACAAAGCTGTTTTAATATTTTCATCAGAAAACAATTCGTTCTGATCGTTTAATAATTCAAACTCTTTTGACTCAATTATTTTTTTACTTAAGTTTTTAAAAATCGAGTCCTTGTTTTCTCCTAATAGCCGGTTGCTGATATGATTCTCATAAGCCTGTATGAGTAATTTGAGTTCTTTGCTTTTTAATGCCCCTTGTTCAATTTTTTTGAGTTGTTTAAAAATCACTTCCTTCTCCCATTTATCTAACAATCTTCTTTCTAGTTCATACGCCGATGCTACTCGCCTTACAAATACAAGAGATTTTTCTCCTTTAAGCATGAGTTTAAATACTGCATCAACCATTGCATCTTGTTTGGGATGCGGCGGTAGCGTGCCAAATTCATCTTTATATGAATTGATGATTTCATCTAAGATGAATTTGTCTTGTGAATGCTGGATTTTTCTTGTCCTTACTTCTTCAAACTCTTGCTCTGCATTTGATTTCTTTTCATTGTCAATTTTAAATGTTTCAAAACCGGCGAGCATACCCAATTCAAATGTTGCGTTGTTTTTAACATTCAGATGCTTGATAGTATTATATTGAAGCAATCCCAATACAAGTGCTTGTTCATTATCTGGAATATTTAAACCAATAGCATCTTCATGCTTTTCAACATTACCCTTTCTATGTTCGAAACGACATTGATTTCTTGAAAATATCTTTTGATTTAATTCATACTCCATCTTGCCTCTGATAAGAAAATGATTCAATTTTACTTTTATATCATCATCAGATTTTGTGTCAGATAAAATATGCTTAGGTAAAAAGCAATCAAATTGATTCTTCAATTCTATTAAACTTTTCGTCTTGGGTGTAGCAGATAATACTAAGAGTTTCTTTACTTTAGGTTTTACAAGTGAACGAAATTCAGGAAAGTTGTCAAATATTATTTTATCTTCTTCGCTATTTCTTTTAAGGCCAAAAAATCTTGTAGTAACATTATTTCGATCAGATACTTCATCCTCATCTGATAACCCCAGGCCTTGTTTAAAATTGTGTCCTTCATCTACAATCAAAAGTTCTATTTCTGGATTTTGAATCCCTAATAAATAGGCATAGAATTTTTTCAATAAGGATTTATTTGATGCGTAGAAATAACCTAGTGATTCTGCCCTTTTTAAAAATTCTTTTTCTCTGTCGTTTACAACTTTTTCAAATAATGAATTCTTAAGTGAATTGATGCTGTTATAAGACAGGCCAAATGAAAAAGAAGAATTTCTGTATAAATGATAAGATGGTATGTCTTTTGAAATTGAATTTAATGTATCATTTATTTCAATAGAACCAACAGAGTTGCCAATTACAGATTTAACACGATTATCAAGACATAAATAATTATTCGCTATGAATTGACGTATTTCTTTTGCCCATTTGTTTTGAAGATTCGATTTAGGGACCAAAATTACATCCTGATATGATTCTATATTGCTGCTGAAATGTCTCATCAAAGAAGCAATTCCAAGTGCTATGTATGTTTTGCCCAATCCAACCTCATCGGCAATATATAAAGCATTATTTTCCGGTTGATTTAAAAAGTTAAATCCCTTAAGAATAACCTCTAATTGCCTATCAGAAACAGATGCTCTTATCAGATCTGAACTCTTTAGGTTTAATAATTTTTTTATATTGTCTTTATTCAAAATCTGCATAGTCCATTTCAAGAATGTTTGTCGCCCACTTTAATTTCTTTTTATCTACTTTGATATTTTTTTCTACTTCTATTATTTCTTGATTTAACTCATCTATTATCTTCTTGGTACCAATTTTTAATTCATTTGATTTATTGAGATGAGAAAAATGTCTTGTCATTATTTTTAATTGCTTACTCTCATAAATTTTTAACTTCAGAATAGAAATCAAAAGCCAATAGTAAACACTCATAATTTGGGCTGACTGGTATTGTTTTTGAATCATTTTACAGAAACTATACAAAGTATCTACATTGTCATTAATAAGATAATAGTGAACATTATTAAAATGCTTCTCTTGCTCTGCTTTATTCTTCTTATAAATATTTTCATTCAAAAGATAACTTTCGAGTTTTGACAAACCATAAAAATATCTGGCCATCTCATTAAGTAAACTTTTTGAGTTTTGATACATGTCAATTAATTTACCACTTTCATCTTGAGCCAAATCAATTAATGTTTCTATTCTGGTAGTTAACCAGTCATTCAAATCATTATTATCAGTACCCAACATTTCCCATCCATCAATAATCTCGTTTGTAGATAATCTATACTCTATCGGCCTGCATTCGAATCCGATTTGTTCCATATAATAATAATGCTCTTGCTCACCATCAAAAGCTGATTCAATAACTTTGATCAAAGGCTTTCTGGAAAGACTTTCAAGAATTGAATTTCCGTTCTTGATATCTGTGAAATCCAAACTGCCTCTTCCGGAAATATCTATGTATAATTTGGTGTTTAATTCAATTTTACATTTGTTTTTTGCTTTGCTTACCCATGACAGTATCTTATTTCTCCAATTGATAGAAAAAACGATATCCGGTATTTCTATTCGCTCAAATAAATTTTCTGCTGAAATTTCGGTTGGCAAATATTGTAAAGTATCAACGCTGATTTCTTTTTTAAATAATCTAGATGGTTTGGGTTCTTTTTCAACGAATAATACAGCACTTTCAATGTTATATATTTGTTTCTTTCCAGAGACTTCTCCCTCCCAAGCCGGCTGAGTTAGATTTACAGAACCAATGATTGTATAAGTGCTTTCTGCTCCATAAAATCTATATACTTTACTATGGCTATTTCTGGTGTCATCCAATGGGTAATACCATTTAACACCTACTTGAGCATAATTTTCAATTACTGATTTTTCAATTAAACAAAAGTCATTTTTAATTGGGGCCTGTATTCGAACCTGTATTTTTCTTTCTATAAAATTTGCAATCAGAGTTGGCGTTGGCTTGAAATACGGTGAAATAATTTCAACTGTTTTTATAGAACTATCTTCTAGCACATTTTCTTGAAGAAATTGTATAAATTCCCCTTGAAAAGAATCATAAAATACATAATTCTTTTCTTTGGTGTAACCTATCTTACTGAGATAACCTGAAATTAATTGCTCTGCTTCTGTTTCTATTTTCCCATATCTATTGTGTACTTTATTAATAAATTTTTTAACTGCTTTTTTAAATTGATTTGGAAATTCTTTTCCATTAATAAGTTCGTGTTCGCTAATACATTCCAAATTTTCACACCACCCAGATTGTGAGATATTATTAGATCCTGTTAGAATTATAAGTTCTAATGTTCGGTCAGGATTTTCAACTAAAACAAAAGAATGCTTTGGATGAAAATTGCCTTTATTCTTTCCAACCATGGGTATATTTACAGCCACTAGTTTGTAGTCTAAATAGGGACCACTATCTTTTCCTTTAGCATTTTGATCAAAATATACTGTTATTGGTGGGACTATATTGTCTTTATACAATCTTCTCCATAATATATTATTGGTGATATTGTTGTTTGTAAAATTTTGCCCTGGTACTAAAATTGGCATGATATAGTTTTCAAAAAATTGGGGGTCAAAATTAAATGTGTAAAAAAGAGCGGCCTTAACCGAGCGGCCATTAATTTTCGAGGTGAGTCTTTCTTTTAGAATGTGATACTTATCTATCATTTCGGGGCGTTAATTTGGCGATATAAACTCAAATAAGTATCAATAAAATAACCGTTTGTGTAATAAGAATTTGGATCATAATCTGGATTCACAAAGCCTCCATCTGCATGATGCACTTCCACTAAGTTATTTTGAATGGTCATCCAAGGCGAACCGCCTCTCCAATCTGTAACTTCTTTATTTTTTTCAATCAAATCAACTATTAAACTCCAGTTATCTTTTTGTAATGTTTGTGCAAATCCATTTTTGATTTTATTCTGTTCAGAATCATCAGTAAACAAATAATTGACAACATGTTTACATTGATTGATGTATTCGTCTTTTAAAATTTCAGATTTATTCCATATTGGCTTTGTTTGAATATATCTAAAAATCTGATTGACAGGGGAAATCAACTGCTCTGTAATTATCGTTTCCTTTAAGATGTTTTTCAAATTTAAATGGTCAGCAGAAATACTTTTAGAAAATGCATTAATGAAATCGTAGAGATTAAATTCTTTTGGTAATTTATTTTTGCTTACAAAATCAAATAATACATTCTGATAAGGGTTGGAAGAGTTTACCATTAAAATATTTTTGGTATAAAACTCTACTTCCTTTTTGGTAATATTTAATAGTTGTTTACATACAGATAATTCTACTACATTAAAATTACTCTGATTATTTTTAATTACTTTATTTACGATTTTAAGTATTTGTTCCTTTTCTGATATTGCATTTATTTTATTATCAAATATTTCTCTAAAATTATCTTTTTTTACAAAGCCTATATCATTAAAAGGCCTTGCATATTTACCCCAAATACCATAAGCGCGTTGATTAGAAAGTATATTGTCTTCTGCTCTATTAGATACAGAGATTCGAGTTGATTCAGCAAGTCTTTTTCTCGCAGCTTCAATACCGTTAAATCCTGTTCCTGAGAATTGAGAATCAATTTAAAATGAAAGATTTTTTAGAAATATCAAAAAAGCGAATATTTTTGTAACCATCAATTTCTCTACGTTGCTGTAAAAAAGCGTTGGACTCAATTACTCCTTGTTCTATTAACCTTCCTGAATAAGATGATAAAATAAAATTGCTTATTTTTTCTGACCTGGTGTCATCGATTAAAAATTTATTTAATTCTGATATCAAATCTTCTTTTGTAAAAAATGAACCTTTAAAATTTGAAAATATATTTTGAATGTTTGCAAATAAAGATTGTAATTTTTGATGTAAATTATTAAATGTGTCTAATCTTTCGAATGAGATTTTCAATTGAGGAATCAACTCAATTCCATCTTTTCTAAATAGATGCCCTGTATAAAAATCACGTTTTACTATTGGAAAACTTTTTTCATTAAAATTTTGATACCATAATTTATCTAAATCAATTTCTATAATATTATTTCCATTATCCAAAGAGCCTATAAGAGTAAATGTGTTGGAATATTTTGTTCTATATATCGATAAGTGTTGGTCGGAAATTCTTGCAAAAACTCGAACGAATAGTTTTTTAGGTCTTGCAATAATTACATTGAATCGATTTTTTGCTAAATAATCTTTTTCAATCATCATCAAGGCCGTTAATACTTTTTGGTCAAGATCATTTGCATTTTCAAAAATATGCCCAAAATCATCAACAGATAAGAGCAAGTTTCTGCTTTTATTGTTCTTAATATATGATTTATGTATTTTTTTGAGTACTTCTTTTATTTGGTATTGTCTTAGAGCAGACATTCCATGAAGTGCTTTTGTAAATCTTTGATCTTGAGAAGAATAATTTAATGCTGCAAAACCTTTAATTTCAGGTTTTCTTGCTACCCTACCAATTTCTTGAATATAGTCTGGTAATAAGCCTGATGGAGCATGATGATAAACAATTTCAATATCAGAAATATCAACACCCATACCAAATGCCTTAGTAGATATCATTACTTTTTTTTGGCCGCTTTTATATTGTAAAAAATTAAATTGTTTTTGCTCTGGTGTCATTTTGCCGTGATAACCAACAGCAATTATCTCGTTATCCTTATTGACTTTAGTAAGCAATTCATTAATATGTTTAGAATAAGGAGTGTAAATCAAAGATTTATAATGAAGTGAATTTATATTCTTTATAAATTCGGCTGTTTGATCTATTTTCTTAGATTGATAATTTGTTGTAAAACCTTCGTAATTATTTATTACAAAAGTTATATCCTCTCTTTTTACCTGGCCAATAAATATGTGTGGATTGTGCATCACCAAACTATCAATGCTATCAAAAACCATATCGTTGGAACCCCCGTAAATTGCTGTAGCCGTTACTGCTACCATTGGAAAAGTCATTTCATGAAATTTTCTCATTTTTCTTATGTGGTTTCCTAGAAACCAATAATCCACCCTAAAATCTCTACCCCAAGTTGTAATTAAATGGGCTTCGTCAATTACCAGTAATCCTAGTTTTCTTTCATTGCCAATAAAATGCTTAATGTCATATGACAATAAAAGTTCGGGTGACATATATAAAATGTCAATTTCTCCCCTTTGGCAATTTTCAATTACTCTTTCGCGATCTATAAGACTAAGTTCACTATTTAGATATGCAACTTTGTCAAAAGAACGATCAGTAATAATGGCATTAACTTGATCTTTCATTAATGCAATTAATGGAGAAACAACAATGGTAATATCTCCTTTTTGAGAAACGTAAAATGCAGGTAATTGAAAAAGTAGAGATTTCCCAGCACCAGTGGGTGCAGTTAAAAATAGATCTCTTACAGTTTTTTCTTTATTTTTAGAATTTTCATACTCTTTAATAATTGTTTCAACAATTAAGCCTTGCGAAATTTCAGAAATTTGATTTCCTATATCTGGATTTCTATAAACTTTTAAGCCTCTGAATTCTGCTTTTGCTCCCCAATATTTTAAAAGTAAGCCTAAAGTCGAGGGATTTACTTTGTAACTTTCTTTTATTACCTCCTCGTTTAGAAGACACAAAGAGCCTCCAAATAAGTTTAGTATATAATTCACTTTCGCAACGTTGCGTATGATAGAATTATTAATTGGTTGTTTTGGATAAATCTTTACAATTGCATTTTTTTGTAGGTTGTTTTCTGAAATACAAATGTTTAAAAAGAAATCTAATGCTGTTTGATCAGAGCTAATATCAATGTTTTCTAAATCAGCATTTTTAGATTCTATAAGTTCCGTTTCCGCTTCAAAAAGGTTAATAGAAGTAAACTCGTCATTGAGAGTTTTTACGGAATAGAAATAATATTTGCCAATCTGTAATTGTTCAGCCTGATATATTGGAATATTTTCAGGTCTTGTTTCAATATTATCATCACTAATTTCTTCCAAATATTCAATTTTGTTTATTGGGAAGAGTTGTCTCAAATTATCTCTAATTATTATTACTCTGTCCTTAAAAAAGGAACTGTCAATGTAGTTTATAATATAACTGAATTGAGCATAAGAGATTAAGTGAAATGGTTTTTCAGAATTCAATTTAGTAAAAACAGTTGCAAACCAAATTTTATTAAAAATTTCCTGATTCCCGTTCAATTGAAATGAGTCAATATCTGTTATATTATCTAGCAAACTTGTTTTGTCAATTAATTCCGTTTGTCCAAGAACAACAAATATTTGATTCCTCTTTCTTGAACATTGTTCTGTCAAGATTTGAATTATTTTATTTGAATAGAATTCTGAAAATGTCATATTTTTTTTATTTCAATTTGGTATAATTTGGACTAACTCGCTAATATTTATTAATACTTTCCGGCAATATAAAAATACAGATGTTTATTTCAAATATAATAATATCATTTCATGTTTCAGAATGTGAAATAGAAAAATTAATATGTGTGACTGATACTTAATTTCAACTAGAAATCTGATTATCAAATTGCAAAAACCTTATTCCAATAAGTCTATTTAGGAACAGACTAATTTAACCTCTTCGAAACACTCTTCATGTATTAATATGATTTCGAATTTTCTGAAAGGTATAATATTGTTTGACTTTAGAGATAAGTTGAGAATAACTGATTAACCTCTTTTCTCTTAATTAAGCACATTTTCTCTTGGATACTTTCAAGATTGATAGCACATTCTCTTGGTTCAAAATTATTTACTGGGAATTGCATTAATCATTTGTCCGTTTTTAAAAACAATACCTTGAATCTGTTCTTGTATTTTTAAAAAAGAAATTTATTTCCCCCTTATTCCCCCAACCAATTCCCTTCATTTTTGTTCTACCTTATTCAACTCGTGCAACCTAAATCCCATGCATAAAAAATACATCAACATCGTTTGGCTCAAGCGTGATCTTCGTACCCAAGATCATGGGCCGCTTTTTTATGCGGAAAAAGCCGGCTTACCCTATATCATACTTTTTCTATTTGAACCTACTTTATATAATCATCCGGATACATCCCTTCGTCACCTTCAATTTCAATATCGTTCCATTCTTTCCATCAATCAAACCCTGAATGTTTATCAAAAATCAGTGGTCGTTTGTAATGGAAATGCCGATGATGTTTTTGCTTACTGGATGAATCTATATAACATTCATACCGTCTTCAGTTACCGAGAAAGCGGAGTTGAATTTTCTTATGAGAGAGATAAAAATTTGAAAAAGAAATTTACTCAGCACCAAATCCTTTGGGAAGAGTTTCAACGAGATGGGATTCTCCGTGGTACCAAAGACCGCACCGATTGGGATAAACAGTGGTACTCATTTATGCACCAACCACTTTTTGAAAATGCTTTTTCTGTTCGCACCCCTTTAGATACAAAACATCCATTTACACTACCCGAGTCATTTGAAAAACAACTGAATGATAATTTTGCTTCCTTTCAACCTGCGGGCGAACACTATGCTAAACGCTATCTGGATTCATTTTTGAATGAACGCGGTGCAGATTATTCGCGCTTCATCTCCAAACCATGGAAC